>CAZION010000226.1:0-8759 GCA_964540865.1 uncultured Victivallis sp. | reverse complement strand
TCTGCATGACTCCGGAAAGATATTCCGAACAGCTGCGGACATAATCAAGCTCCTGCTGGGTGGGCCTGGTGAAATAGACAAGGTCCTGATATGGCGCGAGTGCGCCATCCCTCACGAACGCTGGTGTCTGAAGAAAGTAATCAATATCTCCAAGCAGTTCCTTGTGGAGTTCTATTTCCCTGTCTGAAAGATCATCAGGGGAGGGAGCTGTGGCCGTTAGCCCGAGGATGCGCGGCCTGTCCAGAGTCTTCACCAGGGAAAGGGCCACCTGCGCCCAGTATCCGACGAGGTGGTGGCATTCGTCAAAGATTAAGAGTTTTACGCCCTTTTCCCTGAAAGAGGACATCAGCTTTGCGGAATCATCGTTGACGACGGATTCCTTCTCGGCGCCATTTCCTTTCATGCGTTTCTGTTTCCAGCGCCGCATAAGGGAGAGATAGAAGCGTTCCGGATTGTTGCTTTCGAAATCGGTCAGCCATTCATTCGCCGCCTTTTCCTCCTCTCCGCCTTCAACCAGTTCTTTGCGCCATTCAGAAAGTAGCAACGTCCTGTCCTGTTCACCCAGCTCCTTTGTCTGAGCCAACGCCTGATAAGTGAGAACGGTGACCGGCATATTATCTGAAGGATTAATGGAAGCGATAGGAAGTCCGTCTTCTGCGAGGAAATATTTCGTCTTTTCGATCCATTGACGTTGAATGGCTGTAGTCGGAACCAAGACAATGGTCGGCACATTCATCCTCACTGCGACCATGAGTCCGACAAGAGTCTTGCCCGAACCCGGCGGACTGACAATGTAAAGCTTGTCTTCATGCCCTTTGTCGCCAAAGACAAGATCGATGATCTGCTTCTGCGAATTACGGGGGGTCAGCGAACATTTGCATTTTGACAACATTTTTAAAGGTTTCTCAGGATGTTCTTAAGTTTTGCGGCCTGTTCGGGATGGGCCCTGGCCATGAAGGCGGCATGTCCGAGCAGGAATGAAACCATCTCATCGTCCGGTTCCACCTGCTGTGTTTGTCGGTGGACCATCGCCCTTACAAGGCGTCTCGCCCTTCTCGGTACGGAAAGCTTGCTGTTCACATTGAGTCCGAGGATGCGCTGACGTGAACCGCTGCGTCTCACAACCGTCTTTTCTTGTGCGACAGTGAAGCCCTCCTTCTTCACTATCTCCAGGAATATCTTAAGGAACTTCACGATTTTGCTGTCGCCGGAGAAGATCATGTCGTCTGCATATCTAGTATAGGTAAATCCATGCTTTTTGCATATGCCTGCAAGACGCGAATCAAGGCGTTTGCAGACGATGTTGCTGATCGCTGGGCTGGTCGGCGCGCCCTGAGGTAGCTTCTTTTCATTGCAGCAGAGTCCGGCGAGAAGGAGCGCCTGCTTTTTCGCAATGCCATAAGCCTTGAACATACCTGTCACACGCCTAAAGGATATCGTCCCGAAGAAGTCACGGATGTCAATCGACAGCACTATGCGTTTCCCGACGTGAGGCTCTGCAGCGCTGAAGATGGACCTCTCCTTTACAAAACCATGTGCAGCGGGATGGATTTCGATCTGCTCGAGCACCCGCGCGAGTATCCGTTTCTGCATGAGCTTCAATATCGGAGCGGGAACTGAAATGATTCTGGGATCCTTTCCTTCCCTGGGGATTTCCTTCCTGGAATACATTTCTCCGGACATTGCCTTTTTCATGACGTAGCCGGCGAGAACCGGATCTATCCTTAGCCAGAACGGGAAAAGTGCTTCAGAGAATGTTGCCTGGTCGGCTTCATCCCTGTTTTGCCTGAGAGCGGATGGCACGGTAAAAGACTTCGGAAGTCTTGTTCCCCTGATATTCGAATTTCCAATGTAAGGCTGCCAGGAACCTAGTGCCTTCTCGACCTTCCTATAATTGTATTTTTTGGATTTACCGCCAAATATCCAGCTTAGAATACCCATAGTTACCTCTAAAAATCGGTAAAAGCTCCAAAAATGTGTGTGACGGGGCGGCGCCTATTACTTGTCAAACATATGGCGTAGCCATTGAAAAATCAGGTCAATGCAATTGACCTGATTCCAGGGTAATGACGCAAGCGCGGCGAAACACCGCGCACGATCTAAAACCGACGACGCCCCGTCACAGTTAATATATACTGGGCATTTCAAAATTCATATCAGCTGATATCGAGAGTTAAATTTAGAAGGAATTTTCCTTGCCGGGGAATTTTCCGGACTTCACTTCGCTTGCGTAGGAGGTGAAAGCCTTTTTAATTTCTTCGCTCAGGTTGGCGTAGCGTTTTGCATGTTTTGGTACGAAATCGGTGAAGAGTCCGAGAATGTCATTCACAACTTGAACCTGTCCATCGCATTTCAGCCCGGCCCCGATTCCAATTGTGGGGATTTTAACCGATTCGGTTATGCGTGCAGCAAGTTCCGCTGGAATACACTCAAGGACAACGCAGAACGCACCGGCATCTTCAATCGCTTTTGCATCGTCAATAAGCCGCTGTTCGTCCTCTTTTGTCTTTCCCGCGATCCTGTATCCGCCCTGGGTGAGTACGCTTTGTGGGAGAAGCCCGACATGTCCCATTACAGGAACACCGGCTTTAACGAGCTTGTCGACAGTTTTCGCTATTGTCCTGCCGCCTTCAAGTTTGACACCGTCAACACCGGCTTCCTGAATGTAGCGGGCGGCATTGAGCATGGCGGTCTTGACGCTCGGGTGATAGGTCATGAAAGGCATGTCTCCAACGATGAATGCGAATTTCGCACCACGGGCGACCGCTGCGCAGTGGTGAAGCGACTGTTCGATGGTGACAGGTATGGTGCTTTTATAGCCGAGGAGGGCCATTCCGAGGGAATCTCCAACGAGAATGAGTTCGATTCCGCATTCCTCTGCGAGTTTCGCAGTCGGTGCGTCGTAAGCCGTCAATGCCAGTATTTTTTCAGTATTTTCCTTTTTCTGCCGGAAATATCTGATTGTGATTTTTTTCTGTTTATCATGCATAGGTGGTTAATCTTCTGAATCCTACTTTCAATTATATTGTTTAAGCTATAAAATAAGGTTGTACAGGGTAAAATGCAAAGAAACAATGGATGGCTTATGGCAAAATGGCAGCATAAAAAAGACAGGCATCAGCATGGAGGCAAGGAACGGAAGGAGACCTTTGTTGAAGGTAAGCTGAGCGTTTCAGCCGGAGGCATGGGTTTTGTCACGCCCAGGGACGGGACACAGGATATTTTCATTCCGCCGCGCTTTTTAATAGATGCGATTGATGGTGACATTGTCAAGGTCGCACTGTTGCTCGAACAGCGCCCTAACATGAAGGGGCCCGCTGGGCGTGTAAGCGAGATAATTCAACGGAGCAGGACAACCGTTGTGGGCGAACTGATCGCGGGAAGAAAGGTCAGGCCGCTTTCCAAGAAGCTTCAGGGGGATATAACAGTCAATGGCAATCTGCGCAATGCGAAAAAAGGGGACTGGGTTGAAATCAGTCTCGTGTCAAGTGAGGACAGCCATTCCCGCGAACATCGCGGGACTTTGAAATCTACAATCGGAAAAGCCGGTACAGTTGAGTTTGATATTGCCGCAGTAATAAAGGAATACAACCTGTGTCCGCCTTATTCTGAGGAGGACTGGGAAAAGGCCGCAAGTCTTTCACCCATCTTTGTCGACCGTGAGGACTTGACGGAGCTCCTAGCTCTCACCATCGACCCTCCTGATGCGAAGGATTTTGATGATGCTATTTCCGTGAGGCCCGGAAAACACAAAAACGAGATAGAGCTAGGGGTTCATATCGCGGATGTCGCCGCCTGGATCTGGCACGGTTCCGAATGGGACGCCAAAGCTGTGAAAAGGTCGTTCACATCCTATATTCCAGGCAATACCCTGCCGATGCTTCCCAAGGATCTTACGCAGATAATTAGTCTAATCCCTGGGAAGACATCATTCTGCCACAGTGTGATTTTCACCGTAGACAAGAACAGCGGAAAGATTTTGAATTCAAGAAGGGTTCACAGCCGCGTGAAAATTTTCAAGAGACTTACTTTTGACGGGGTACAGGATTTTATAGACGGCAAACCGAACGACTGGGATCCTAGAATCGTTGAAAACATGACAATCCTTGTCGAACTTACTAGGAAAATGCGCGAATATCGCAGACAGACCGAGCATTTCCTGAATCTTGCCACAACCGAGATCAGGGTGCTCTGTGATGACGTTACTAAGAAAATAAAAGGGTTGCGCCGCGAGGTGCAGACCGAATCGGACATGCTTGTCGAGGACTGCATGCTTGCTGCGAATGTAGAAGTTGCGAAGGAGCTGGTTTTAAGGAACATTCCTGGTATTTACCGTGTCCATCCGGAGCCGACAGAGGAGAAACTCCTGGATTTTTCAATATTCATGGAAGATACGTTCGGGATGAAGCCTGGTGACTTGAGCAGCAGGAAAGCCTGCAACCATTTTCTTGAAGCGATTCCTGAAAACCATAGGAAGCAGGTTATAATTGACGCATTCCTGAGGTCGCTTCCACGTGCTTATTACCATAGTAAAAGCGAACTTCATTACGGTCTGGGGAAGGCGAGATACTGCCATTTCACAAGTCCGATCAGGCGTTATCCTGACCTGGTTGTACACCAGCAGTTATGGGCTTTGGATTATGCCGGAAAACTAAGGCCAACCGAGGAAGTTGCGAGACTCGCAATTGAATGTTCGGAAAAGGAACAGAACAATGATGAGGCCTGCTATGCGGCCAACGACCGCCTTAAGCTTCATTTCCTAAAGCAGAAGCTAGAGGAGTCGGATATTGACTGTTTTGAAGGTGTTATAAGGAAGATATCCGCAGCTGGTATGAACATATATATTCCCGATCTGGGGATAATGTCCTTTATTCCTGTCGAATACCTGGGTTTAACCTTCAAAAAGAAAAAAAGCAAGTTGGTTTCAGGCGGAACCCATTCCAATTACAAATGCGGTGATTTCATCTACGTGATGCCGGAACATATTGATTTGATAAAAGGTAGCGCGGTGTTTAGACCGGTCAGGTGATTGAAGAGTAGTTGGATTGATGGATGATTGGGGTTGAAATAAAAGGATTTTCAAGGAAGGTCGGGTTTTCTTGCCAACCGAATCTTTGCTCAATGAAGCCGAAGAACAGTAGAGTCTGCCATCCATGATCGTTTGGAGCCGTACTATGTGTTTTGTTCGCGCCTGACGCGGAAAGTTGAAGATCTCCTATTCCTGCACAATCACGTTCCGTCGATTAATTGGAATTCAATGACTTACCGGTGAAATGCCGCCCATTTATGCAACTGGCAGTGGCCCGGAGGCAACCAATTTCTTTTTGCGGCTGTCAACTACCAGAGCCAATCCTTCAAGCGTTCGTGCTCCAAGTAGAATCAAATCGCCCTTTTCGGCAAATACTACTTCATCAACGGTAAATGCATCATTGACCCTGATAACCGCAAATCCTACCGCGCGAGTGATATGCGTGCCATTGGCCATAATAAATTGAACGTCTTTTTTCTCTCTTTTAACCCCGATGTTTTCTAAAGTCACTCCACCTATCCAAGTATATTCAGAGCCGGTATCAACCAATAACTTTGGCACAACGGCAACACGAGAACGATTTGATGCGTTTTCAATTCGAGCACCCACATTGAAGCAACCCATATTAGTCTCTCCTGTTTACTTTTTACTTATATTGTAGTATTAAATCGGCGGCATTCAAGTATATTTTTTCATGCAAAAAAATTCTCTCTCTCAATTTATTTGCATGAAAAAATATAGGCATTAAATCGGCAATGGTAAATCGGAAACAGTAAATGGCATGAATCCACTTGTGATGCATTTCGCTTCTGGCTGGTCGTTCTACAGCGGCATTGTGTTGATTTTGCTGTCTGTTGGAATCTCATTGTTTGACAAGAATTTTCTATTGAAAATAATTTTCAGGGTCGGTCTTGTTCTTGGGACTTTTGCCGTTTTCAGTTCTTCCGTTCCTCTGCCTTATCTTCCATACATGATTTTCATGGCAGTATTTCTTTTTATTATTCTTGCCCATCTGGACAATTGCGGCATAAGGAAAGTCCTGTTTGGCTTGAGGATACTGATAACTCTGCTCTGCTTGCTTGCAGCGCTTATGGAAGGAAGGAACTGGGTGGTTCCAAAGCTGGCACAGGGGGATTTCGATAAGTTCTATGTGGTTGGGGACTCGATAAGCGCCGGTATCGGATTTCAAGGGGAACAGGTGTGGGCGGAGCTCTTAAGTAAGGAGCATGGAATCAAAGCGATCAATCTTTCCGTAGGGGGTGCAACCTTTTCCACTGCAGTTTCGATTGCGGACGGGCTAAAAGATGAAAAAGCATTAGTGATACTTGAGATTGGCGGCAATGACATACTACGTAGGACTTCGCTGAAGAAGTTTGAGGTGGACCTCGAAAAACTCCTTAATAAGGTATGTCTGCCGGGGCGAACCGTTATAATGTTCGAACTTCCTCTTCCGCCATTCAATAGCAAGTATTGCGCATCCCAACGGGAAATTTGCAGGAGACACGGTGTGTATCTGGTTCCAAGAAGAATATTTTCTGAAATCCTCACTGGAGACAGGAAGAGCATTGATGGTCTTCATCTTTCCAATTACGGCCATGAGCATATGGCCGATATTGTATGGGACATAATAAGAAATGCTTGTAAACGTCCGGCGAAGCCACGTTTACAAGGCGCTAAATTCCTGATATAATTTTCTCCATGAACAAAAACATGGAGGTTGGAAGTGAATGCCGAAAGCTATGCGAACTGGAAGAATGTTTACCGTGAATTTCTGAAGAGCGGCGAATCGAAAGAAACTTACTGCCTGGCAAACGGGCTTGCGCCGAAGTGGTTTGAGCGGCAGTGCCGCAAGGCGGAAACTTATGAATGGCGGTTCCCCCTGGGAGAGCAAAAGCCGCCGGAAAATCCGGAAGGGCTTTTTGTTGAGTTGATTCCGGAAGATGCTGATGCGGAATGCCGGCAACCCGATAACATGGTGCTGAATCTGACATACCGGGAAGTCACATTTGAGCTGAAGTACGGCTTTGAAGACACAACCTTCAGGAGAGCGTTACAGGCGATCCGGGAGGCTCTGTAATGTTCCCTTCCCTTGAAAAAACAAAGATATTCCTCTGCCGGGAGTCCGTGGACATGAGGAAGAGCTATGACATGTTGTCAGCGATGGTCTCGTCCAAGCTTGGAGAGGATCCTCTTTCCGGTTCTCTGTTCGTGTTCCTGAACCGTCCCCGCGACCGGATAAAGATACTTTATTTCGAGGGGGGCGGGTACTGCATATGGATGAAACGCCTCGAGGCTGGCACGTTCCCGCTGCCGCAGGGTGAAGGCAGGAAGCAGAAAATAGATTCCGGCGCGCTGTCCATGCTCCTGGAAGGGCTGAAAATCGTAAAAATGAAAAGATTCTCCTTGCAAGTTAATTGAATTTTAAGTCGTACTCATTATAATATGCGGCATGTGCACATGTTGCGAACAACTGAGGGACGAACTTTCCGGGCAGAGCCGGCAGCTTGAAGCTGTCAGGCAGGAGCTCTCGCTGGCCCTTCAGACGATCAGCATGATGCGCCACCGGATGTTCGGACGCAGCTCCGAGCAGATGCATCCCGACCAGGGAAGGTTCGAACTCCTCCTCAACGAGTGCAGCTCTCTCAACGGGATTGCCACGGTTGCGGAACCTGAAAAGATGAAGCTTGAATTCGAACGCCGGAGAAAGGACGCAGAGGACAAACTCAATGGCCGACTTAAGATCCCCGACCATCTCGAACGTGTGGACAGGATCATCGACCTTCCGGAATCCGAGAAGACATGCCCGGCGACAGGACTTCCGATGATAAGGATCGGAGAGGAGATAACCGAGAAGCTCGCCTACGAGGCCGGCAAAGTATATGTCATACGCAGTATCCGCCCGAAGTACGCAAGCCCTGACCGGCGCAGCGGAACCGGAATCAAGACTGCACCGGTCCCGGAAGAACCGATTGACCGCTGCAAGGCCGATGTCAGCCTGCTGACGCAGATCATTGTCAGCAAATATTGCGATCATTTGCCACTGCACCGTCAGGTCCAGATGTTCCAGCGGCACGGCATCGAACTTCCCAAGAGCACGATGTGCGACTGGGTCAGGGACTGCGCAGAAGTTTTCGAACCCCTCTACAACCATCTCCGGGACACCGTGCTGGCGAGCGACTATATAAACGCCGACGATACGCCGATGGTTTTCAAGGCCAGGAAGAACAATAAGGGCTCCAGTCGTGGCCACATGTGGGCTTATCTGTGCCGTGTGAAAAAGCCTCCCGAGGAGAATACGAACTCCCCTCCGGAAAACAAGCTCATGTTCTTCGACTTCTCGGAGGACTGGTCCGAGGACCATCCGTTCCGTGTCCTCAAAAACTTCAAAGGGCATCTCCAGACCGACGCATATCCCGGGTTCAAAAACATCCCCGGGAAGCTGAAGGATATCATTGCCATTGGCTGCTGGGCCCACGCCAGGAGTAATGGATAGATGGATATAATGGAAAGTTGATGCATCATATTTCCTTTATCAGCCTCACACTTCTATTTTTTACTTTACATTATATTCCACCTCGTGTTTGTTTTTTATGCGGGAAAGCAAAACCCGCATAACCTTAAACATGTAGGAGGCGTTATGGAAAAAGTGTCTGTCTCGCGGATAGATGTGCTGATTACAGTGGACCCGGAAAAAAGGACAATAATGGACAAAGTATAAGGTGTGATCCAA
>CAZION010000225.1:0-8853 GCA_964540865.1 uncultured Victivallis sp. | reverse complement strand
AATCCATCTCGGGGGAACGCCCGACACCTTCTTTCCCGTGGGGAGTTCAGGTCAACCGACAGCGCCTCGCAGGAACTGCGCCAGAATTCTACATGCTGTCACCGAGCGGAACAAATTTCAAAGATCTGAAATGCATGGGCAATCTGACGATCAGCCGATAAATTAAATACAAAACATAGGACACCAATTTCATGAAATTCAAAATTGAAAAATATGGAATCATCGATAAAGGAATGGGATATCATGGGTGGCCGACATGCGCCTTGCTGCCGGATGGCCGCATTATGGTGGTGTCATCCGCTAATCGGGTGGGGCATGTCTGTCCTTTCGGCAAGCTTGTCGCCTACGAATCAGGAGACTGCGGTGAAAGCTGGTCGGAACCGCGCATTTTGGCCGATGGCCCGCTGGATGATCGCGATGGTGGCATCTTGGTCACACGCAGTGGAACGATCCTGGTCAACTGGTTCACCAGCATATGCTGGTTGAATCTCATCGAGAAACCGGAGTTTCCCAGTTGGAAGGGAATCGCCGAAGAGACCAGCCTTAAAGACATGAGGGACAACCTCGGGTTCTGGATGATCCGTTCGACAGACGGAGGGAAGACCTGGAGTGAAAAACAGCTTGTCCCTGTAAACAGCCCCCATGGCCCATGCCAGCTCTCCGACGGCAGTCTCCTTTACGTCGGAAAGGGGCTTTCCCTCCCCAGCGAGCTCCTCGGCGGTTCGCGGCATGACATCATACCGGTGTCGGCGCGTTCCACCGACGACGGCGCAACATGGGAAGTAATCGGAAGGATCCCCGAATGCAGGCGGCAATATTGGGAAGGATATAACGAGCTACATGCAATCGAGGCTGCTGACGGCACCATCGTCGCCCATATACGGAATCACATCCCTTACGGTTCCGCGGAAACATGGCAGACAAGTTCACCGGATAAAGGGCGCACCTGGTCCGAGCCGATCCGGATTACTTATGGTTTTCCTTCATTTCTCTCCGCGCTTCCTGACGGTCGATTACTGATGAGTTACGGCTACCGACGCGAGCCGTATGGCATCCGTGCACGGGTCAGCGATGACAGCGGCAAGACCTGGGGAGATGAAATGGTTATTTCAGACGACGCAAAATTCAGCGACATGGGATATCCGTCAACGGTAAAACTTCCTGACGGCCGTCTCTTCACCATCTGGTACGAGAAGATGTCCGATGAGAAATGCCTGCTCAGACATGCCCACTGGACACTTCAGTAAATGCAGGATTATTTCCCATAAGCACCTCGACATCATTCAAGTAAACAGGAAGAACACAACATGCGCATAGACGCCCATTCACATGGAATGCATGCCGAACTGAAGGACGGGAAGAGAGTCCCACCCCTGATGTCGCCATGGAAGGAAACAGTCGTCACTCCAGGGGAGCATATCAGGCAGCACAATGCACTTGGAATAGAGAAGGTGCTCTTGCTTGACCCGCCCGAAATAACGTTCGAGCTGAAGCGGGTCTTCGGAGATTTCGTGATACCATGCCCGCAGGTGGAAATGGACAGGAGTTCTCCAGAGGAAATCTCCGCAATACTGGACAGGGGCGCCTGCGGCATCAAATTCATCGCCCCCATGCACCCTTATGGAGATGACAGGTACCTGCCGCTTTACGAAGTCATACGCGACCACCGTGCGCTTGCCGTATTCCACACAGGTTACCTGTCCCATCATTTCTTTGATCCGGGCGGTGTATTGCCGCGTCCAAACTGGATCAATATCTCCGACATGCGCCCAGCGGAATTAGACCGCATCAACCGCGCCTTCCCTGATCTGAAAATCCTGATGGCTCATTTCGGAAACCCATGGTGGGATGAAGCCTGGACAATGCTCAAAAGCAACAACAACATCTATGCGGATCTCTCCGGCGGAACCGCCTATCTGAAATCCATGAACATGTGGAAGGATCTGTTCGCACCAAATGGCAAACTCAATACAGGGGTCGTATCCAAATTGTGTTATGGCGCAGATTCCTGGATGTTCCACGTCGGGCACTTCGACTATCAGGAGCTTCTCGAATTTTATGACAAATTATACGATGAACTCCGGCTGCCTGACGAAATACGCAGAAAAATAGACCGGGAAAATATCCTGATGCTGATGAATTAGGCGGCCACCCAGTCATCCGACGGGGCAAGAAGGACGCAACTCTGAATATCCAATAAAATTTTTCCGCCTCGGAAAAATTAACAAGGAAATTAATTGGAGTTCACAACTTCAGTGGTGTCTTCCACTTTACAATTGAAATAAGCAAGAAGGAATACGAATTATGAAGATTGACGCACATGTCCATGGAATGCATGCCGAACTTAAGGACGGCAGAAGGATTCCACCACTTATGTCAGCTTGGAGGAATACGGACCTCACGCCTGTAGAACACATTAAGCTGCACAATGAACTTGGAATTGAAAAAGTCCTGCTGCTCGATCCTCCCGAAATAACCTTTGAACTGAAACAGGTTTTCGGTGATTTCGTACTCCCCTGCCCCATGGTGTTGATGGAGGAAAGTTCGCCAGAGGAAATAGCATCGCTCCTTGACCGCGGCGCATGCGGAATCAAGTTCATCGCCCCCATGCACCCTTACGGCGATGACAGGTACCTGCCGCTTTATGAAGTCATCCGCGACTACCATGCGCTGGCCGTGTTCCACACAGGCTACCTAGTACACCACTTCTTCGATCCGGGCGGGGTGCTGCCACGCCCTTCATGGATCAACATCAACCATATGCGTCCGGCGGAGCTGGATCGGATCAACCGCGCCTTCCCGGATCTCAAGATCCTGATGGCGCATTTCGGAAACCCATGGTGGGATGAAGCCTGGACAATGCTCAAAAGCAACAACAACATCTATGCGGATCTCTCCGGTGGAACCGCTTATGAGAAACCAATGGCAATGTGGAAGGATCTGTTCGCACCGAACGGCAAACTAAACACGAAAACAGTCTCGAAACTCTGTTACGCTGCAGACGATTCCATGTTTTCGCCAGGCTACTTCGGATATAAGCCGTTCATAGAATTTTATGACAAATTATACGATGAGCTCCAGCTGCCTGAAGACATACGCCAGAAAATAGACCGGGAAAACATCCTGATGCTGGTTGACAGGAAGTAGGAGGAGCTAGGGAAGGTCGGCAGTAGTCAGTAGTCAGAGAGCAGAGAAATAAAGTAGAAGGTAGAAAGTAGAATTTAGAAAGTGGAAAGTAGAAAACTTAAATCGAAAATTTGGGAGCTCAGGACTTCAGCGTGTCTTATTCTTAATAAATGTAGCACAGGCATCTTGCCGGTGCCTTGATTGAAGTAACTCACGTGTTCCTTCCTGAGCTCTTTTTGAATTACAATTAGGAGAACAATGAAATCCGCGACAGATAACAAAGAGTTGATGCCAGTTTTAAAAAGGCAGATCATAGTGCCGTCAACAGCTGCAGTGACAAGATCTGGCGAAGGAAGCGCAGTACTGCTGAAAAATGGAGAAATACTGTTCATTTACAGCCGTTTCACAGGTGGAGGCGCAGACCATGATAACGCCGATCTTTTCGGGGGAACACTTGATCCTGCTACAGGCGAGATCCGGGACGGTCGTATTTTCTTCCAGGATCCCGCCGCCTTGAATCAGATGAGCGTCAGCCTTGAACGTCTTCAGGACGGCGACATAGGGTTGCTTTACCTCCGGAAATCCGCACCAGACGCTGACGATATTTTTTTCAGCCGTAGTTCCGACGAAGGCAAGTCATGGACAAGCGCTGTGAAGGTCAACTTCTCATCCGAAGAGAAATATATGGTGGTGAATGCCGACCGACTGCGCCAGTTTTCCTCGGGACGCATTGCAGTACCCGCAGCCCTGAAGGGAACCAGCGAAGAACCGTCAAGTCTCGGAATGTTCTATTCCGATGACGGCGGCAGGAACTGGTCTCTTTCCGACCGTATCCGCGTTCTCGACAAAAACATCAGGGCACCTCTCTCGCTTCGCGAGCAGGACCGCCAATACTGGCAGGACGGCTGCGACTATGTCCACAGGCTTCAGGAACCTGGAGTCGAGGAACTTCCTGACGGACGGATTCTGCTTTATTGCCGCACGACATTGGGCTACATGTATCAGGCTTATTCAGACGACAACGGGAAGACCTGGTCAGAACTTAAAGCCGCCCCGGAAATCGTCTCTCCGGCTGCCCCACAGTCAATCCGGCGCATCCCGGGAAGTAAAAGACTTTTATGTGTTTTCAATGATCGCCGAGGAGCTTCCTTCGCCAACTCCGATGAAAATTGGAATTGGCGGACCCCGCTCACTCTTGCAGTCAGTGACGACAACGCAGGCACTTGGCGGATACTGGGAAACATCGAAGATGAATCCCATAATTACTGCTATACGAGCATTCTATTCTTCAAGGAAAAAATCCTGCTCACATACTACGAGTCGGAAAACGCCGTCCTGGACGGCAAGCCTGAACGCAGAAATCTTGCGTCCCTGAAGATGCTGATTCTCAAGCAGGAAAATACAGTTTTCCAGTAAAACATTTTCATTGTTTTACTGGAAAACTGCGTCCATCGATTAATTGGCAACCGTCTATTTCCCGGCGTATGTTCCGCCAGCCTTTGGGCCTTTGGCATCAGATATTTTAGCAAGGATGTCTGAACAGTAGTCGCTCAATCCAACCACGTCAGCACCAACATTCAGGAACTGGTAGCCCATGTCTTTATATTCTTTGTATTTGGCCGGACCGCAAATGGTTCCTGCGAATTTCCCGTGTTTCCGCGCAGTATCGACAACACGTTTCCTGGTTTCAATAATTTTCGGATGATCCATTTGACCGGGAAAGCCGATCCCCTGGCTGAAATCTCCCGGGCCGAAAAAGATCATGTCGATACCGTCCATGGCGCATATTTCCTCCAAGTCCTCAAGCGGTTCCGGATCTTCGATCTGAACTATTACAAACCGGTTCTGATTGACAAACTTGATATATTCCGTGAACGGATATTTGCAAAACAACCCGTCGGCATTGCCACCGTCCGCCGGACGGCGACCGATCGGATGAAACTTTGTCTGCCAGACTACTTTGCGGGCGTCATCCGCACTCATAATATGCGGAACCATGATACCTGAGGCATCCATCTCGAGAGGTCTTACCATGTCGCTGTATGAGCCGCGAGGAACCCTGACAAGTATGTCCATTCCGTAGGCTTTGGCGGCAAGCACCTGCTTCTCCATCACCGAATAATCGGTTGGCACGTGTTCGGCGCAGATCCATGCACAGTCGAAACCGGCAATGGCCGCAATTTCAATAGCCCTGGAACAGGACAGGTTGAGCTTAAAGCAGTTCGCAGTTTCGCCGGCACGCATTTTGTCCAGCACCTTACTTCTTTTCGGTTCGTTCACTAGAAATACTCCTTCTTTTTTACGTGTTTAAATAATTATCGTAATGACTAATTATCAGTGATTTGAGTTTTTCCGCATCGCCTGAGGCTATGGCATCTGCAATAGCCGTGTGATCATCGGCTATCTTTGCCGGGGTCCTTGTTGTTTTTTTCCTGCCGACAGCAATGTTTTTATTCTGCTCGAAAAAATTCACAATAAGGGGGATGATGCTCTCCAATATCCTGTTGCCTGCCATCCTGATGAGTTTTGAATGGAATAAAATGTCAGGTCCGGCGCACTCAGCAACAGTAGCCTTCTGCCGCATTTCTTCGGCAAACCGCCGCAATTCTTCTACGTCTTTCCCTGTTTTATTTGAGAGGATGAAAGGCACAGAGCCGACCTCGATAACCTGACGGGCTTCCACGAGTTCAGACTGGCATCTTCCCTGTGCGGCGATAAACGGCATATAGCCTTCAAAAGGATTTTCCGGCATGAGTCTGGCGATAACTGCGCCGGTCTTCGACTTGGAGGTGATGATTCCGAGTGTACGGAAATAACGCATAGCCTCCCTCAGAATGTTCCTGCTGACTCCCAATGATGCACACAACTCATGTTCGGTCGGAAGTGGAGCCCCGACCTTGAGTTTGTTTTTAATTATGTAGTCGCGGATGGCGTCTATGGCCGCATCATGTGTCGTCCTGCGTATGATCCTGACTGGCTGTTCCATTACTTCCCTCCTTTAGTAGTATTGTACTACAAATGAAATAAAATGCAAGAAACTCCTTAAAATAAATCCGAATCATAAGCTTCTGAAACAGTAGATCTGAACTGCCCGGCATCAAGCGGGGATGAAATTCAACCGTCTCTGAGATTCCATTCTAAACGCTCATTTGACCGGAACTTCAACGGCTTTTCCGAAACCCAGCGGATGCTGATATGGAAGGCATTCTGTGAAAGAGAGAGGAGCCTTAGGCTGCAACAACGAATTCCTGGACGGCGCTTCATATCCTGAAAGCCATGCGGATCTCAACTCCCAGCTTCCGGCTATCCCCTCCACATGTAGAAACAGGGAGAACTGCCCGCCCGCCGGAACTCGGATTGAATAATATGAAAGATTATCCCCGCATGAAAGACCGGGGTTTTTCGCTTCACCATAACCAGGCAGACCTGTTTTGATCTCTGTAATGGGCATAGCATACGTAGAGCCGAATTCTTTAGCTCTTGAAGAATACGCGGATATTTTCAGCATACCTTCATTTTTCCTGCTGACGGCAAACTGCATTTCCATGTCGCGCATGCGGTATGGAACCGTGAAAAGCCATTTGTATTGAGTACCTCCCTTGATGGTTTCTTTTTCAAGTCCGCTGGATTCCATCTTTTTGATCTGATGCATTTTTGCGGACAAGGGACGTATCTGTCCAGTGACAGTCTCGGAAGCTGGAAAAGTATATTGATAGGCTTTCCCTTTTTTTACCGCCATATGAGGGACAGGGAAAGAATGTTTGGCTTTTTCAGTCGAAAAGATCAATATTTTCACTTCATGCGCCAGCAATGTCATCTCTTCTGCAAAATTGATGGTTTCAAAGTGTGGATAAAACTGTGAGACGCTTCCTACTTTGTGGGAGCTGAAATCATTTGGATTGAGTTTTATCTTCTGAGGTATCGGAAGGGGATTGCGCAAAGTGCACCATGATTCATTCACACCGGGCTGGTAAAAACCGTATACTTCTCCAAGTCCCGGATTTCCCAGCACCATCTGTCCGCGTGAAGTGAATATTTTTCCGGAGTATGTCCGGCAGAATTCCATGATTCGCTTAAAGCTGTCAACCTGCCAGTCCTCCAGTGATTCAGGTTGCAATGTGTAGGCAATGTACGTGCTTCCCCTCATGAATGAAAGCCATAAGGCGTTCGTCCAGGAAGCAGGGTCCTCAACGAACGGGTTGCGGAAAGCGTCGGGGAATTCATGATTGTCAAAGCAGTCAAGAGACAGGGCGCTCCTGTCTCTGCGCAGAATATTGTAATACATAAGATCCCGGTGGGTGCTCGCAGAATCCCTCTGCGTTTTTCCCGGAAGAGATGAATATTCGGAGTCACCGGAATCAGAGAGCCAGACATGATTCGCTTCTGGAAGCCACCATGGTGAAGGCCACCAGCCATTCCTGATTATTATGTTCCTCCTCAGCTTGCGAAACTTCCGTGCTATTTCAAAAAACGCATTTAGACTCGCCTGTCTGACATGGTTTCTCGTGGGATAAGTTTTATTGAAAGAAGGATTTGTAGCGCAGTCATTGTCCCAGTCTATCTTAAAATGCGAAACCCCAACCTTGCCGACAAGTTCGCAAAAGCGTTTTCCTAGAGTTTCCGTAAACCGACCGTCCATCATCACGCCATAACCGTCGCCGCAATATGCTGAACTGTCGCCCCCCCCTACTTCAAACCCGATTTTCTTCATGAAATTCTTTTCAATGCCCATGTAGCCGTTATGGCTCAGCCACAAACTGAGGGAACTTCCCATCTTCTCAGCGAGTTTGCGGAGCTTGATCAAGCCTCTGTCACCGCCCACTTTCCGCTTTGCCTGAAAAACGCTCAGGCGGTCATTCCAACCTGCGTCGAGGGTGAACGCGTCAGGTATCAGCCCATGTTTTTCAAACGCCTTGAAAAAAGCCTCGTAAGCCTCAAGAGACACATCATACTCATAATTCCCGAGGTACGGGTCAGACCAGAAGGTGCAAAAGGAGACAAACGGTTTCTTCAGTGCAGGCAGGCGGATAGTTTCAAGATAATCCCCGAAGGCTTTACCCGGTTCGTCCGCCCATCCGAAAACTTCATCTACAAGTTGAAGCTTCCCGTCTTCCCATACCGGATAATGCTTCAGGCATATTGCGTCCAGTCCATCTTTTTTCTCCAATTCATTGAATGCCGCGGGATGTTCAAGCCCTATGAAGAAATTCTTCCCAATGAGAGGGTATCCGCATCCGGGAATTATTCCCGCACCCTCCTCCTCCGCCTTTTTACCATTCGAAAACTTACTTGCCTTGTACCCGCAAAGACGCAAATCATCCTGTGGCAGCAACTGCCTGTCAACAAATACATAGTCAGGCGTAGGATATTCACTGTCCGAACTTACAAGTACGCTTTTTGTGAACCACGGTCCTTCCTCAAGGCTTATTTTCACGGTGAAAAGAATGCCCTCTTTTTCAAATGACTGGGAAAATGATTCCTTTGAGAAAGCTGATTTGACGGCAATGCCAGAAGGAGCTATCTCCCTTCCGGAAATGGAGACACCGACAGCGGGCCAGTTTAAGGCAAGGGTCTTTTTTTTGCTCTTGTTAATTATCTTGAGTTTTCCGGCATCAATTGAAACGGACAGCAGGTCATTTGATATATTCACGAGCATTCACTTTGGTTAGGTTTTTAAATTAGGCGGCCAAGGGCCGCAACTTTTTAATCTTGCGTTTAGAAACCTTT
>CAZION010000224.1:0-8976 GCA_964540865.1 uncultured Victivallis sp. | reverse complement strand
CACGGGTCAACCTAGAAAACGCCAAAGCCCAGATGGAAGCCGCTATTGGTTCGCGTTGATCAGCATCTT
The DNA here is from genome assembly GCA_964540865.1 of uncultured Victivallis sp. Classification (GTDB taxonomy): domain Bacteria; phylum Verrucomicrobiota; class Lentisphaeria; order Victivallales; family GWF2-50-93; genus GWF2-50-93. The sequence goes on along the minus strand of CAZION010000224.1, from coordinate 8,907 downwards.
CCTGAATTCCCTCGGCCCGATATTCACTGTCTTGGAGAAAACTTTCGTGAAATAGCTTTGGTCTTTGAATCCGCATCTTGCACTTATTTCACCCAGGGAAAGAGATGTGAATGCAAGAAGCCTTTTCGCCTCTTTTACCCTGACGGCGTTTAGATGGTTGGAAAAAGTCATATCGGTCTCTTTTTTAATCTTATGCATAATCCCGGAAGTGCTTGCCCCTGCGAATTTCGCAACGTCATTAAGTTTCACATTTTCGTTGAAATGCTTGTGGATGTATGAAATCACCTTCTCAGATATATTCTCCTCTTTCCTTTCAATGTGGATATTCCTGAAAAGTTTCTGGGCAAGTCTTTCAAACCAGAAACAAAGCTCCTTGATGTCGGTGATTTTTTCGATTTCCTCAATGTAAATATTGTTGACCGTTATAACCTTGGACCATTTCTCCCCTTTCAAAATCAGATTCATTGAGAGAACTGTAACCACTGCTACAAGAAAAGCCTTTGCCTGATTTGAATCCTGAAGCGATTCAAGAAGTATGAGACTCAGGATGTCGTCCGTCTTTTTTTGGACTTCCTTTTCCTTGCCAATATGCAAAAGTCCTGCAAGTTCTTCCGCCGATATCAGAATGAGTTTTTTCCTCTCATCCCGGACGGCTCCGAAAGTCTCCATCCCCACGGCGAGCCTTTCCTGCTGCTTCCACAATGCGTTTTTTTCCAGAAATTTTTCAGGTGATAAAAGCCCTGATGAAAAAACCGCCTCTTTAAGGAACGTACCTATTTTTTCTATTTTAACATTGGGCATCTCTTCGATACCCTGGAAAGTACTGATGAAATGTTTAAGCCGTTCACCTGAATCTATTGCAGAAAGTGTTTCAATCATATTGTGCTGGATCTTCTGGAGTTCACCGTTTTGCAGGAGGCCTCCGATTTCAATAGCACCTATTATTTTTCCTCCATCCGGAGCAACTGGAATAACAAGGCCAGAGAGCCCGAGCCAGCATTTGAAATAGTAAACATCACCCTTGATCTGCGATTGGTAAGCTCCAGCCCTTGCAGCCTGCCTACAGAAATCTCCGGCTCTTGAATGGAAAACACAAGCTGAACATAAACGGCAGAACGCTTTTCCAACCCGTGGCACATCCCTTCCCTCTATATCGTGATAAACTCCCCCGCAATGCGCGTGATTATCAAGATTTTCAAGAACGGATTCTACCCTTTTATAAAAACTTTCATCCATTTTTGCACAATTTTACAAATATTTTATACTTTTATTCTAGTAAATATCTTTATTATTGGTAAAATATAGCATGTTAAATTTTGTTAATCAACGTTTTTAATTTAAAAATGGAAGGGAATGGCACATGAGCGCTGAAATTCTGAATTCTATTAAAGAAAATCTGATGAAGGGCAAAGCCAATGACGTAAAAAATCTTTGTGAACAGGCCGTCAAACAGAACATTCCTGTTACAGCAATTCTAAACGATGGACTCATTGCCGCAATGCAGATTATCGGCGAGAAGTTCAAGAACAATCAGGTATATGTTCCAGAAGTCCTTATTGCAGCAAGGGCAATGAATTCCGGAATGACAGTACTCAAGCCCTATCTAAAAGCAGCTGATGTAAAAGCCAAAGGCGTTGTCAGCATAGGAACTGTAAAGGGTGATCTTCATGACATCGGAAAAAACCTTGTTCGCATGATGCTTGAAGGTGCCGGTTATGAAGTAGTTGACCTCGGTGTGAATGTCGAACCTCAGAAATTCATTGACAGCGTTAAAGAGAAAAACGTACAGGTCATCGCCATGAGCGCGCTTCTCACGACAACCATGGGTTCAATGAAAACAACTATCGATGCACTCAAAGCCTCCGGCGTCAAAGCCAAGACAATTGTCGGTGGTGCCCCTCTTACAGAAAGTTTTGCAAAGGAAATTGGCGCTGACGGGTATGCCGCAGATGCCGCATCAGCAGTTGACGTAGTCAATAGGCTGTTAGGCGTGTAAATAATAATGACGGGTATATAATCCCTCTCATTTTTGATATTGACGAAACCTAGCCGGATAAAAACCGGCTAGGTTTTTTTGTTTTATGGCGGAGATTTTCTTTCCATCCGGGCTATCACAGCGTCAGCATCAGCACCGCAAGTCCTAGGAACAGGACTCCCAGCAGGATCTTGCCGATTACCACATCCCGTTTTGACCAGCTGTTTTAGTTAAGGCAGCAATGATATGAATGCAAATACTTTAAATACATGGAGTAACGCAGCATGGCACTAATGCCTGACATCCCGTTTTGACCAGCTGTTTTAGTTAAGGCAGCAATGATATGAATGCAAATACTTTAAATACATGGAGTAACGCAGCATGGCACTAATGCCTGAATCTCGCCGGGAATGGTGTTTTTTCGATTTGGGATGATCCTGCGAAATTCGCTGATTTCCATATCGGTTCCTGCGGCGAACTCCAGGAGAAGATGCCGACGGAGAACGTGTTGCCTCCAGCCAGCTTCATCAACCAGAAGTCCTCATCGATGACTTCGGGATGCCCGAGCCACTGATCCGGATTATAATCGCCACCGTGCAGGAAGTGTGGAAAACTCTTTATGATTGGCGGGAATTTCATATTTCCTTTCCGGATCCGGCAGGTAGGCTCCAAGACGTTTCAGGCGGGTTTGCAAAATCCTAACGTCAAGCTGGTGAAAATCATGTTGCCGTGTCTCTATCAGTAACGCTGCCGCTATTCCAGCCGCCTGCCCCATCGACATACAGTTGGCCATCACCCTGACTGCGGAATTGGCTATGCGGTCACTGGAGATCGAACGCCCTGCGTTGATTACGTTTTTCAGCCCGTCGGGAGTCAGGCAACGATAGGGAATGCCGTGGACTTCCCCATTCCGATAGATTTCGTATTGGTCTGACCATTGCCAGCGGCCTTCGCGTTCTTGTTGGCGTTGTTCTAGAGATGGATGAGTATCGATATAGTAACTGTTCAACGCGATTTCATCGGCAAAACGTCGCCGCTGCCGGTAATCATCTCCGGTCAGTTGATAGGATCCGACAATCCGGCGGCTTTCCCTGATGCCCGGCAATTCTGCCGTTTGCACAATATTGATTTCGGCTGCTTCGGGGACGTATTTGCGGAGTGCATCGCGGAATTGTTTGACCAGATTGCGTCCATTGATCATGGCGTGCGATACACTATCGTTATCGGAGCCGTCAATATTCCACAGGTGCCCGCCATTGACCCGAAACAGATTGCCGACCAGGAAAGGGCAGAAAAAGTTATCTTTTATAAGTGGAAACTCTTGATCTGCGATAATTTTCTGCCAGACGTCATCAGTGAACCATTCGGTCGGGAGTCCGTTCATAATGGAGCATAGGGATACCGGCTGCATCTCTCCCTGGTCGTTTCCTTTCATGATCGATGCTCCAGCAAAAGTACACAGTGTTGCGTCCCCGGTGCAATCGATAAATAAAGGTGCCCGGACTTCAAAAATGCCGTTCCGGTTGGCGATAATTGCGCTTTTTACGGTATCAACGGAACTTTTTTCCACTCCGCATAGGGTGGTAAAGAACATAATATCAGTTCCCGAGTTGAGCACCAATTGTTCCGCTGCAAATTTTACGGCTTCCGCTTCGACGAAAAAGTGTATGCCTTTGGATTCAAGACGCAGACTGCTTTGAGAAACATCATTGGCGTCAACGGCATTTTCCCCCATGTAAGCTCGGATTTCATTTAGAAATTCAAGGGCGATACCGCGATGGATAATTCTTATGCCGTCTGAGTATCCGCACATAACCGGGACCAGACCGCCGCCGGCCATGCCTCCGAGTGAGCCGCTCATTTCAATCAACAGTGTTCTGGCACCGGATCTGGCCGCTGCCACAGCGGCACATATTCCGGCCGGACCGCCGCCGGCAACAACTACGTCGTATGTTTCTATAATATTCATATCATTCTTTCGATAACATCGGTTTGGTGTTTTTGCTGAACCAGGTTTTCAGCAGTTTTTCCGTCTCTGTGGGCAAGTCCGGTTTTTTTTCATTCCAGGGGTCAGTTCCCAATCTGGGATCCCAGCCGGGCCATTCCGGGTAAGCATGAAAAACCCAGTCCCAGCCCAGTTCCTCAAAAAGATCAATGGTATCATTGACCCAATTATAACGGGAATTGTCCGGTGCCCAGCGAATGCAACCGAATTCATCGACAAAAATGTGAACGTTGTAGGCTTTCTGGAAATCGATTACCGGCTGCAGATCGCGACGTAACATCTCCTTATCCCATTTTTTGCCTTTGCAAACGCCGGGATAGCTATAGCGTTCCCATGACTTCTGCTTGGACATGAACGCGTCGACGCCTTGATGAGTCACTTCGAATGGCGAATAGAAATGTACCGAATAAATAACGTTTTTCGCATTCAGCGGACGAAGCTTGTAGAATGCGCGCGTACTCCACCATTCTTCCGGCTGCACGATGATCGCGCGTTCCGGGTCGACTTCATTTATAGCCTTGGCGGTTCGTTCCATAAGTCCCGGATAATCGAGGCAGCCTTTGGCAATAGGCATTCTGAGTTGCAACTCATTTTGAAGGACAAAAGCGTAAATTTCTTTGCAACCTTTGAAGCGTTTCGCCACAGTTTTCCAATGTTCCACAAGTTTGTCGGCATACTCCGGTTTTTCAAAAAACAAACTGTTACCGCCATGTTCCTTGTTATTCCAATTCGAGGAAAACTTTAAAATCAGATACAATCCGGATTCCCGTGCCGTCGGGAGGCTTTTTTCTACACTGTCCATCCATTTATCCAAATCGGCGTCAGAATCCGCAAATGAGCCTTTTTCGCCAAACCACAAGGAGATAACATTAACCTTCCAGTCCCTTCCCAGCATGGAAATTGACTTTTTGCCATTTTCATTTCCGGGTTCGCGAATACCGGTCCCCAGGCCTCTGAGACGAGGCAGCTTATGTCCTATGTACAATTCGCCGGCCGGGGCTTTTTCCATGGAACGAGGAACGCCTGTTGTCGTTATCTTGAGGTGATCGAAATAGACCATGCCGACCTGTGCTATCAAACCAAGAGTGAGATTCATATTGCTCATATCGTCGGGAATTCGCGTACGGAAGGTAATGGTTTGCCAGTCAAATGTTCCGGAAAGGGTGTTGTAATAGCAGTGATTATAGGTATATGTGTCGGTCACATAGCTGGTGGAGATGGAAACGCCTTCCCATGGTTTAAGATTTGCCGGAATATTTTCACCTTTCACTCCGACTTCGATTTCAATTTCATAACCTTTATATTTTTCCAGCATCTCGCCTACACATGCCGTCATGATGAATGATTTTGCCTTTGCAACTTTACCCAGAACATCACGGTTGCCGAGTTCTTCGGATTCGCCTTCCCCTGTTGCGCCTATTTTTACACATTTCCCTTGTTTCGCATCGCTGACTACCTGTTGACAATTGGAGGGTTTTGCCGCCCAGCCGGGCCAGGGATCTCCAGAAACAGAATAGATCACTTCACCGGTTTTTGCATCCTGTTTGACTTTTTGCGGGGAAACAGTAACAGGAGCGTTCGCGTCACTAATACTGATATCCGAGATTGATAATGTAGTATCCTTTAGTCCGCCAAGAAAAAGAAACAGTATTCCGGACAATTTCTCCTTTGTTTCGGAAAGATCTTTGACTTCCAGCGTAAACTCGTAATCGGTCTTGCCGGGAAAGATATACCAGAAGAAATCCTGCATCTTTTCTTTTTCTCTCTGGTAATCCACATGAATGTATCCCGGCTTGGAAATATCAGCCTTGACCCTGACAATATATTTTTCCCCGGTGTCCAGAGCGAGATTTTTTCTCGTCACCTGAATATATGTGTGGGGCCTTTGTTTCTCTTCCGCACCATATCCAGAACCATAGACTATAGCTTTCCCATTATCGAATTTGACATATGAATCAGTGTTATTCTTGTCCTTATGAACATAAAAGTCCCACCCGGATTCCTTTGAAAAAAGGTTGCTTCCCAGAATGTTTCCGGCGTTGGCGCCGGGGTCAGCTGAAGAACATACCTGATCTAACTCCGGTTCCAGTACTTGCCAGATTGCATCGGCAATCGCTTTCATACCGCAGTCGCCCGGATGCCATTTTACCCCACCATGTGAAAAGTGCCCTTCACTGCCGGCGGAGTTCAGGGGATCAGCTGCTATTTTTTCCAATGAAACAAACTTTGCTCCCTGATTGATTGCGGCATTCTTTATCATTTCGTCCATTTTCGCGTTCCTGCCCCAGCTGGAAACACAGATTATAATCGGATTCCGGTTACCTCTGTAATCCTTGAGCATGGCTTCATAAGGTTTCTGCAAGTTTTCAACCGTAACCGGATTGCGGTAATTGTCGCCGAGTTGTACGATGATGATGTCGGCATTCCGGGTAACGGACGGATCCCAGCGGGAAAAATCTTTTTCTTCTATGCTACCCGGCAATACCAATTTCGGCGGTTCCGACTGCTTTTGGGTCAGCTTGTCACAAATATGCCGATAAAGGATATGGACATAATCCTTGTCCCGGCTTGTGGCTGCCATGCCCCAGTCATTGTTCCAACCTATCTGCGGCGCCTTCCCGTGCCATCGGATACTGTTGCCGATAAACACCACTTCCTTGATTTCGTCTGCCACAAGACTGATATCAACATAGCCCAATACCATAAGCACACTTGTCACACACAATAATTTCTTAAACATTTTTTCTCCTTGGGAATTATTTAAACTGTTTGCCTGATAATACATTCCATATAGTGTTTGCGATTTCAGCCATCCCGCGATTTCCTGGGCGTGTGGACAACTTGGGATAAATACCATCAGCAACAGCCATATTGGCCGGATTACTTGCGAGCTTCTGCAAACTTATAAACTCTGCTCCGGCGGCTTTGGCCGCCTGCTCAATCAATGACTCAATTTGAAAATTACTCCATGGACCAAGACAGATTACCGTTTTGTTTTTTCCGCCACGCAGTTCGTCAATCAACTGCTTGTAGGCAGCTTGGTATTCCGTCGATGATACAGCGCCCTGATAATTGTCGCCCAATTGAATGATGATAATGTCCGCCGAATTAGGTACCAGATGGTTCCATCCAGTCATGGTGTCCTCATACATGATATTTTGCAGGGTCAGTTTTGCCTGCGGACAAACCGTATTTAGGCGGACCATCAAAAGGTGGGCGAAATCTTTGTCTTCGCTGGTTGCGGCCATGCCCCAGTTGCCGTTCCAGCCCAATTCCGGCATCGGCGCATTTTTAGTCAACCCGTCACCGACAATCATCAGTTCGTTAACCGGCTGACCACAAACCCTGCCTGCCACGATTATTCCGATTATAATCATCAATCCGATTTTCACTTGAACTAAAATTCCTGGTATTCGTGTTTTTATATTCATAATCTTAACGCGGAAGGGTCCAGTCCCCTGTAAACTGAATACCCCGTTTGTAACTTGTTACATGTCCGTCAAAGAATAGAAATGATGATGCTTTATTGTGATAAAATGAGGCTGACACCGTAGGAATAAGAGTAGGCGTATTCGTATATGCCGGGCATGGCCAACTTTCCGGGGCGAAAAGTTTTTTTGGACCGTATCCGAAATTGTAATCAGAACATAGAGAAACCGGCATTTCTATAAATATAACGGAATTTGGTGTCGTCTGTCTGACTCTCTTATAAACAGAACTTGATATTTTATATTGAATTCCGCCCCATTGCGGATAGACTTCCGGATTCCCCCCCAGGACTGTGCCAAAGTAGGAAGTCAGAATTTCCGCCTTATCAATCTGAACCCGGTTGGCAGCCGACACCTGACTGTAATTTTCCGACGGACATTGTAATGATTTCAACGTATAGTCGGAGAGCGATGAGATATCTTTGCCGTAATACGGTCTCAGGACGACCGTAAACCTATTGGCACCAATGCATAAAGGCCAATAATCGTTGTAGTCAAGATTATATGACAGCGTCGCAACCCCGAGAGTTTTCATATTGTTAGTACATGTTATTCCTTTTGCCATTTCTTTGGCTTGGTTCAATGCAGGCAACAGTAAACTGGCCAGTATCGCAATAATAGATATGACAACCAGGAGCTCGATGAGTGTGAAAGGAATGCGGAACGCAGATTGCGGAATGCGGATTTTAAGACCAATAGGATTGGATGGGAAACATTCTCTGGGAGAAAATATTTTACTTCTTGGGGTTTTTAAATTTTCAGTTTTCATGGGAACCTCATGTTTTTAAGTTCTATTGTTACAGCCACAAATGCGTTTTAGCATCGCCGACACCGAAAATCCATTCTGCATCGGTTCCGGCATCAGTTTTGAGGAATGCGAAAAGTTCATGGATCCCTTTGGAAATATCTATATCGACGAAGCTCCCTTCGCCCGCCCTGTGAAATGACGGTATCATCTGATTCTTGCCGGCGCATATGAATTTCCCGTCAAGGAAAATCCTGCTTTCATCGGCCGTGCTGAACATTATCCGGGCTTTAATTTTTGTCTCGGCCTTAAAGACATATTTTACGGCGATGATGCGCCCCTCATGTGCTTCTTTAGGCATATAGGCGTAATTTCCCGGGAAAACTGTTTCCTTCATTTCCTCTGAAATCATGTTCTTCAACTCTTCATCAAGATCTTTTCCAGGGCATGGAAATTTGTCTTCCATAACATAACCTGTCTTAGCTTTTATAAGAGGTGGTGAAAAAGTGTGTTTCTTTTCGGCTACCAGATCCAGCCTGTCCCTAAGCCCGGAAACAAGATCCGTGAACCCGTCAAGTGTAGGCGGATGGCTGATGCCGGTGATCTGTTTGTTGATGACAAGGCTTCTCCCGATGGGCTTGAGCCATTTGTCGCCAATCCCGTCCGGATGAAGAATCCCGAAAACAGCTCCGGC
>CAZION010000223.1:0-8984 GCA_964540865.1 uncultured Victivallis sp. | reverse complement strand
AGAAGGCGTTCCAGCAGATAGATCCGACCATAATCAATTTTGGGCCTGTGCCGAAGGGGCCGACAGGCATTAGAGGCAATGAATTCAACTCGGCGATGACCGGTATCTACGCCGGTTTCGACAAGGATATCAGGATGCGCGATGCCGCATGGGACTGGATGATGTTTTATGGTGGCAACGAGGCCCAGCTGATCCAGGCGAAAGTTTTTGTTGAAAACGGCCTTGGCAGTTTTGTGCAGCCCAGGCTGCTTGAAAAGGCCGGCTACTCGGAACTCATTGAAAATATCCCAGCCGGATGGGCGGAGACTTCACAGGAAGCGCTCAAGACCGGTGTGCCGGAGCCCTATGGCGACAACTGTCAGATGGTCTACATTTACATGAACAAGGCAATCGATCAGATCCGCACGGATGATGAAGTGAAAAGATGCATTGACGCAATGGATGAGGCGGGAGCAAAAAACAGAATACAGGAAATCTTGAATGTCCGGGTTGACTTGGCGAACCAGAAGATGATGAACATCCTGCCGGAAAACATTCGCAAATTCCGGTCGCGTACTGCAGTGGCGGTATCCATTTTCATATTTGTTGTTTTCACATTGTTGCTGATAAAAGTATTCAAGACTTTCGCCCAGAGCGTGATCCGGAACGATGCGGACCGGGCGCGCGGTGACTGGCAGTTTGGCCGGAACAAGATGGCATATCTGATTCTCCTTCCGGCCATTCTCAGCATTGCGGTCTGGAGCTACTGGCCCCTGATGCGGGGTACGGTCATGGCTTTTCAGGACTACAATGTCCGCGGATTCAGCACATGGGTCGGATTTGAAAACTTCGCAACCGTCCTCTTCAGCAATGAATTCTGGTACGCCCTCCTGATTTCTCTGAAATATACTCTGCTGTTCATGACCTTCGGATTTATCGCACCGATATTGCTCGCCCTTTTGCTGGCCGAAGTTCCCAAAGGCAAGATATTCTATCGGACCATATATTACCTGCCCGCAATGCTTGCCGGAGTAATTGTCATCTTCCTCTGGAAGGGATTCTACGGGGAACACGGGATGATCAACCAGGTTTTAAACTATGGGGTGCTTGCCATAAATTATGTGTGCGGAACAGAAATAAAGGAATTCGCAATCCAATGGCTCAATTCGCCGAGTTTTGCGTTGCTCTTCTGCCTGCTGCCCACAATCTGGGCAGGAATGGGGCCCGGTTGCCTAATCTATCTTGCGGCTCTTAAAGGTATTCCCGATGACCTGTACGAGGCAGCTGATATCGACGGTGCCGGTGCGGCGCAGAAAGCCTGGTACATCGCAATCCCGTCCATCAAAGCTCTGATATCCATCAATTTCATAGGTGCCGCAATCGGGTGTATGCACAGCGGAAGCGCATTTATTCTGGCAATGACCGGAGGCGGTCCCTATACTCCTTACGGGGAAACTGAAGTCATAGGCCTTCATATTTTCTGGGAGGCGTTCGGTTATTTGCGTTTTGGTGTCGCCACGGCGATGGCCTGGGTGCTCGGCGTGATACTGATTGGGTTTACTGTCCAGCAGTTGCAGAAACTCAGCAAAATGGAGTTCAAGGCGGCAGGGGGGAAGTAGGGGGGAAGTGGGGAAGTTCGGAAGTTCTAAAATGCGTAAGTTGGTGGAAGTGACCAGTGACAGTGGGCAGAGGACAGTGGTGAGCAGAGGACAGTGGAGTGAATCGGCGAAGCGGAGAACCGGTGAATCGGAGAGGGGGAACAACCAGTGACCAGTAATCAGTTGGGGAAAGTAGAAAGTAGAAAACATTTGGAGTTCTAAAGTTCCAGGTTTTTGAATAAGAAAATTTTTCCGTTCCGGAAAAATTAAGGAGAAAGACATGCCGATAATCAGTGAAATAGGCAAGCGCAGTGCGAAAGTAAGACTTTTGTACGCTTTTATTTATTTTATCCTTTCGCTTGGAGCCATCACTATGATTTATCCTCTGATGCTGATGCTTTCGGGCTCCGTGAAGAGCGAGGCTGATTCCTGGTCGATCAAGCCCTATCCTGAGTTCTGGTTCGATGACCTGATTCTCTTCCAGAAATACACCGAGTCGAAGTATAATGTTTCCGCCCCGGACGTGCAATATTCCTGGTGCAGACCGGTCGTGAGCTGGCGCACAATTGAAAAGCCGCCGGAGGTTCCAGCTGAGCTGATCCGCGACTTCCGCGAATGGCGTGTAACAATCCCAGCAGAACAGAGAGTCGTCGGACAGGTTTCAGGGGGAAGAGTTCTCCCCAAAAACCTCCGTTCGTACCGAAGTTACATGTCCCGGAAATACAGCAAGGACCTGTCCGCCTACAATCTCGCCTCAAACCAGCTTTGCTCTTCATGGAACAATGTCAACCCGCCGACAGAGATAATAGGACGTTACCGCAACCGCAGCCTGTCCGAGGAATTCCTCCAGGAAACCGCCAGGTGGCGCGCCACTATTTCCCCTGAAGACCTCAATATGCCGAGTGTCCGCGGCCATTACGCCCTTGGTTATCTCTACGGCGTATATACAAGTCGTATCGAAGCCTACAATCAGGCCCATGGCACCAGCTATAAAAGTTACGGTGAAATCCCGTTCCCCGACCGCGTTCCGCCCGAAGCCGGGCTGCTGCGGCAGGACTGGATTAAATTTGTCCGCAATGCAGTAAAACTGTCCAACATACGCCTCGATGCCTCCCTTGAACCCTCATTCCGCGGCTTCATCAAAAAACGCTACGGTTCGCTTTCGATATTCAACAAGGAGCATGATACACGCCTGACAAGCATGGAGGCGATACCGTTTCCGGCCAAAATCGACGATGCGCCGTATCTGCGCCAGGACTTTGAAAGCTTCATCAAGTCGCCCGAGCACTGCCCCATTGAATCCATCCGCATTTACAGCGCCGATGAAATGTTCCAGGAATTCCTGGTAAAAAGGTACGGCAAGATTCCGGAAGCTTATTCCGGCCTCGGTGCCGTAGCCGCCGCAACTGAATGGATTGACTGCCTTGAAAACAGGAGAGCGGTCCGATGGGAATTCACAATGAGGAACTACCTGCAGGTGCTGGATTATCTGACCATGCACGGCAACGGCCTGATGAACACCTTCATCTTCTGCTCGCTTGCCATCCTCTGCGCGCTTATAGTAAACCCTCTGGCGGCTTACGCCCTGAGCCGTTTCAAACTGCCGGGTACCTACAAGATACTCCTATTCTGCATGGCGACAATGGCGTTCCCGGGAGAAGTCACCATGATCCCCGGCTTCCTTCTTCTGAAGAGGTTCCCGTTGTGGCCGATTATCACCGGTCTGGTGGTGACTATAGTTCTTTTTCTTATCCTGGAAAAATGGCTGCCGAAATGGAAGGAGAACTGGAGATCACTGCTTTCCCTCGCATGCGGCCTTGTCGCGGGGGCGATAATCTTTCCCGCCCTCTCGCCGGATTATGCAACTACAAGCCTGCTCAACAGCTTTGCCGCGCTGGTTCTCCCGGGTATGGCGAACGGCTTTTCCATCTTCCTCCTCAAGGGGTTCTTTGACAGCATGCCGAAGGAGCTTTACGAGGCAGCCGATATTGATGGCGCCAGTGAATGGACGAAGTTCTGGATGCTGACGATGAATCTCTCCAAGCCGATCCTCGCAGTAATCGCACTGGGCGCATTCACCCACTCATATTCGGCCTTCATGATGGCTCTCATCATAATACCAGACGAGAAGATGTGGACCATCATGGTCTGGATATTCCAGCTCCAATCCCAGGTTTCCGGATCGGTAGTCTATGCCTCGCTTGTAATTGCCGCCGTCCCGACATTCATAATATTCGTACTTTGCCAGAACGTGATCATGCGCGGTATTGTCGTGCCAACAGAGAAATAATTGGAGTTCGAATATGATTTCGATTAGGGGAGGGATGGAGCATGAAAAAAATCAAATCCAAGGAAGTTGAAGTCATCACTGGTTTTGACGGCAGTTGTCCGCACAGCACGGAAGGCGTGCGCCAGGATGGCAGAGCCGTATGGACGGTATTCCCGAACCATAGAGCGATGAGCGGTTTGGGCGAAGAGGGAGCTCCGGGCGGAGGCTCAAGGCTGTCCGTCCGCCTGCGGAATCAGGGCGGCACAGCGGCTGAATTCACCCTGATCGCAGACTGGGGGACCGAGAAACGAATACAGCACCACGACATTGGCTTCATTCGAAATGATGACGCCGCCGAATGGACGATGATCCCCGGATTCCGTGATGGTGCGAAGATCGCATATCGCCTCAAACTCGACCCGGGGGTGACGCATCTGGGACTGTGTCCCGAATATAATTACAGTCAATGCGCGGCATGGGTCGAATCGATGCGTGGCAAGGGAGTGGCCGTAGGCAAGGCGGGATGCAGCCGGGAAAACCGCGACATCTGGCTGCTCCAGTGGAAGTCGCCAAGCAAGACCGCCAAAAATCTGCTCGTCCATGCGAGAGATCATGCTTACGAGACGGCTGGCTCGTACTGCGTGGAGGGCATCGGAGACTTCTTGAACTCGGAGTGTCCGATCAGTCAGTACATCCGGAGCAAGTTCAACGTCTGGATCAATCCGATGACAAACCCGGATGGCGTCCATAACGGGATGAGTCAACGCACATGGGAGCGCGGCCCCAGGCTCGATGCCGCCTTCAGGGATCAAGACGAGCCGGACTCCGCCTATGACGCCATAAAAAACACCATCAACAAACTTAAGCCCGATGTCTTCCTGACCATGCACAATTGGACAGACAAGTTCGGCGACGGGCTTCTGTACGGCGAATCCGAGGGGATAGCCCAGGAGATCCAGCGGCGCATGCCCGACGACACCGCGCATTTCAAAAAATGGAAAGCCGTTCAAGGATCCTATCAAAAACTGAAAGAAATGAGATTGACAGATTTCAAGAAATACCATGATACGTTTATTGCGCCAGGAGGCGGCAAAGAGTCGGATTATATCGTGTCATCCCTTACGAAACTCAGCTCCATGTGGACATCCTATTGCGAAGAGAGGTTTGGAACCACGGCGCTTGCCTGCGAGTTCCCATGGTTCGCGCTGAACACCGAAGAAATGCGTGAAAAGGGGAAACGGTTCTTCCAGGCGCTAGCCCTGTCGGTGGTGGAGAAAGAAAACCTATGAGTGGTGATGTAGATTATGAAAGGGAAAACATGCTCAACAGGCACATTGTCACGCTTGATGCGGATTGGCGCATCGAGGGTATGGAGTTAGAACAAGGATTGATTGACGGAGCCTACCGGCGGGACTACCAGCCGCGGGAGTATATGACCGCCACCGCGCCTGTGACCGTTCAGAGCGCTCTGGAAATGGCCGGGAAAATCCCAGACCCGCGTCAAGGCTTCAATTGCCTGGAGCTCTCATGGATCGAGAAAAAGGAATGGTGGTTCTTCAACGAGTTCCGGACGCCCGCCACTACAGAAGGACAGCGGGTTTTCGTGCGTTTCGAGGGCATCACATACCAGGCGGAGGTCTGGGTTAACGGCGTCCAGGCAGGGTTGCTAAGAGGTATGTTCCGCTCTGACGACATTGACGTGACCGATCTTCTTAACGGCGATGTCAACAGGTTGACGCTGCGATTGCGGGCGCAGGAGCGCTGCTGGGATGAGCGGTCAGGGGCCGCCCTGCGCGCGCAGATTCCTGTGGCTCAAAGCATGTTCGGATGGAATTGGTGTCCGAGCATTTTCTGCATAGGGCTCTGGCGTCCGGTGAACCTGCTGCTGAAGTCCCCTGTCGAGCTTGCGCTTGTCAGCATCCGCACGCTTTCCGTGACCGCAGGCGGCGGAGACGGTTTTTCTACGCCGCGTGCTGACGCCGTACTGCTTCTGTCATGGTGCGTTAAGAATGGGGGAGCTTCCAGACGGAGTCTGCGCATCGACTACGCTATCCATGGAGAAACCTTCGACGGGACGGAATTGGCGCGGGGGATAGTCCCCATATCTGTCGAGGCGGGTCGTACGGAAGTCGTGGAGGCGCGGCTGAAGCTGAAGGATGCCCGGCTATGGTGGTGCAACGGTCTTGGCGAGGCGAGCCTGCACAAGCTCGAGACCGCGCTCTCCGACGATGACGGCACGGAGATCGAGGAGCACTCCGACATCTTCGGCATCCGCACGGTCTCTTTCCTTCGCAACGAGGACGAGGCATGGGTTGTAAAGACCAGCGCCCACTCCGAGCGGCCATGGTCGATGGTTGGCGAAATGTACCCATGGACGCTTGTCCTCAACAACCGGAAAGTGTTCATGAAAGGCAGCAACTGGGTCATGCTAGACTCTTTGCTGCGGCTTGAGCGCTGGCGCTATGACCGGCAGCTGCGCCTGGTCAAGGCCGGCGGGCTGAACTTCCTGCGCGTCTGGGGTGGGAGTCTGGCCGAGACTCATGACTTCTACGACCTCTGTGACCGTTATGGCATCCTTTGCTGGCAGGAGTTTTGGCTGGCATGCGCCAGTTATCCGGCGATGGACCACGAGCTGTTCATCCACTGCGTCGGCGACACCGTCAGGCGGCTGATCAACCACGCCAGCCTGGTCATGTACACAGGAGGCAATGAGTTCAATCCCGACACCCCTGAAAACAAGGATCTCGTTGACAAGATCGACACCGCAGTCCGTGAGAACGACGGGGAACGCGAGTTCAGACGCGGCTCTCCATACAAGGGCGACCGACACGGCGGGTTGGTTCCGACGCCACTGATCACCCGCAACAAATATCTTGACATCATGCCAGGGGAGAAACGGATCGCCCTCATGCGCAGTGAGGTGGCAGTGGGACGCAGCACCCCCATGCGCAGCTCGCTAGAGAAGATGATCCCGGAGGATCGGCGCTGGCCACTCAACGAGCGACTCTGGAGGCATTTTTTCGGTGTTCCGTGCGAGTTTATCATGTTCGCCTGCGAGTATGACAGCATGGACAGTTTCGAGCAGGCCTCCTACGCCAACCATCTTGTCCACATCCAGATCTGCCGCGTCAACATGGAGTTCTGCCGCACCCGCATGTTCAAATCCTCAGGCAACCTCAATTGGCAGTTCAACGTGCCATGGCCGTGCCTCCACCGGGAGATCGTCGACATGTGGGGCGTCCCCAAACCCGCCTACCATCATTACGTCAACGCCTCGAAACCGGCTATAGCCACGATCGATCTGGAGAAATACCTCTGGAACCCAGGAGAGCTGTTCAACCCTGCGGTCTTCACCGCCAACGACGCGCAGGCCGAAGAACGGGCGAGGATCGATGTGACCATTATGCGCGTCGGAGGGATGGTGCTTCACAGGCGATCGTTAGAGGTCGCATTGCAGGACAACGCCGCAGCCATGGCCGGATGCCTCGACTTCACAATCCCGCGTGACTTGTCCGGCAAGACTTTATTTGTCCGGATGGAGCTTTTTGTGGACGGAAGCCGCATCCATGAGAACCTGTACTGGATCGCAGTATCTAACAACCCAGAGCCGTCCGCAAAAATCGACCTTGACGGGCTTTGGCGCAGTGCCGACGGTGACATGATCGAGCTGCCCGGCAACGACATGAGCATCCCAAATCCCAGCTTCGAATATGTCATCCTGAAGAACAAGGTCAGCGCGGATCTCGAAAGCGCCGACGGCACCTGCCAGTCCGGCGGCGGCTCCAAGCAACCGAGGCACTACACGAGGACGTTCTCGATTCCGTCAGAGCTTCAAGGTAATGAACTGGAGTTCTTCTGTCCCGGATTCGAATCCGGAGACGAAGTCCACGTCAATGGCGTCAGGATTGGAGGGCACGAGTTCGAGGGGCAGAAGCTGGACACCGGCAAGTGGTGCTTCATTCCGGCCGGCCGGAAAAATACTTCAATCAACGTTGATCGCACTTCTGAATACCTCTATTACAGCGATCCTATCTCTCTGCCGAAGCTGGATGCGCGTTTTTACGACATTCCAATGGAGGCGCTCAAGCAGCATGGCGACAACGAGATACGGCTGACCATTACCTCGGACTACCAGAAGGCGTGTTCGAACCACATGGAGATCAGGCCAAGGACGCTGAACCGCTCAAGGATCGCAGCGTATCTTAAGAAAGGGGTGTTTTTCAAAGACCTACGGCGAATGCCCATGGCGAATGTTGAAGTCACGGTCAACGGAAACCACATCACGCTGGCGAACAGGTCGGAGGTTGTGGCTTTTATGCTCATCGTTGAAATAATTCCCAAGGATACGGGCGTAGCCTTGCCATTGAGCGACAACGCCATCAATATCATGCCTGGTGAGATAAAGGTGGTTAAGCCGCTTTTCGAGGATGTGATTCCAAAGCCATCCAAGCTGTGGATCTATGGATGGAACGTGGAGGAGAAGGTGCTGCAGATCGTTGAGCCCGGATGTCTGGATACTTGAACGTTTAAAGCTTAAATATCCAAGTAATTTTGCAAGGCTCCTAGGAAAAAGTAGAGTTCGACTACAAGAAATATTTGATGTAAAGCTGGTGCCGAAGGTGGGACTTGAACCCACACGTCCGTGAAGACACCAGATTCCGGCTGAAGAGCTCAGCAGTTATCCTGAGCGATGGCGGTGCTTCAGGTCAAGACTTCAGTCTTCCATTCCCCGATATTCCGGCTTTCCGTGCTGAAATTCGCACCGACTAGGATTATCTCCCTACCGGAATTCAGGAACTTCTGATAATACGCCTTGTCATGAATCTGCTTCAGGGCCTCGGCTGCGGAACGATTGAGTTTAAACTCGAAGATGTAGACGTATTTCTCCGTCTGCGCCACGGCATCAATGCGGCCTATGTTCGTACGGGCTTCCGCCTCTATGAACAGCCCAATGAGCCTGAATATTATAAAGAATATCGTCTGATAGTATTTTTCATTCTCGATTTGAATATCACAGGGAATATTTTCAAAGAAGTGTTTTATTTTTACCATCGCCTCATTGACTTCACCGGCATTCAGCAGGCCGGCAATGTCTGTGGCCAAGATTTCCACATTTTCCTTATTGACATTTGAATATT
>CAZION010000222.1:0-8992 GCA_964540865.1 uncultured Victivallis sp. | reverse complement strand
AAGTAGGAAGCATCTTAGCGAAGGCGGAAGTTGTATCTTTTTCTTTAAAACTTGGTCACTCGGTCACTTTGAAATTAAATGCCACTAAGTTAAGGCTCATTAAGAGTAGCGCGGGTCTATCTGACCCGCGAATCTCGGGTCAGATAGACCCGAGTTACTTCGGAGGAAAACCTTAACTTAGCGCCATTCACTTGGAAATACCTACATGTTTAATTAAGGGTGCCGGCGTTCCAACTTTAAAACTCCTGTTTGGGTGAAGTCAGGATACAGAAGACAGGATTCAGAATTAAACTTGAACTCAAATCTAGATTTATTCTGACTCCTGACTACTGTCCGCCTAGGCGGACTGACTACTTTTGAAATTGGTTCTTCCTATCATTTGTTCTTGCCTGAAACCGCGCCAACTGATGACGTAGGCAGCAGCTCTGACGGCACCAGCATCCCTTCCGGGGAAAACGAGAATACATTCGGGGTGCTAAGCATTTTGACGCTATCTCCACCATAGCACCTCAGCGACCAGATAAGCCCCTGGTGGCCGGCTGGAGCTGTAACCATGAAAAGCTTATCCGGATTGTCAGGAGACATCTTGATTTTCTGGTCATTCCATATCTGGCCGGGGAAATTTGCGGAAGGTATATACGTGCCAATTAATTCGACGGCCCTGGGAACGTAGAAGAAGGCATGTGTCGATGTCGGATTGTAGTTATTCGGATCAAAAGCCAGATACGACGAAAAGCGGCCTACGGCGGCAAACGGCATTTTACGCGGGAGCTGGAGCTGGAAACCACCCAAAGCACCAATGCGCATGGAATACCGCCCAGGCTTGACATTCATTTCGAGACTAATCCAATCCTTGGCGTTCTCCACCTGCTGTGAAAATATCTCTTTGCCCGCATCGTCTTTAACCGCAATGTTCCCTCCGCCCAGGAACGGCATTTTGAATTGAGAAACGCCATTCGGAACCACAAAGACGAAATCATGGCTCCTGTAGAGCCTTGTTGTCGTAATCCTGTCGGTCTCGGAATATTCCGGACTGCTTGACAGTGGGACAAGGTTGTCTGTCTTGTAGCTGATATAGGCAAAAGGCAGGGATTTGTATGCTCTGTCATCATCACGGAGCATCTGGTCTATCTCCTGACCGGAATAGGGTTTGACGGTGGCCCAGTTCGGAGCGTACTCCTTGGAACTGTTTTTTTCCAGAGACCATTTTGCGCGCAGCTCGTTGTAGGCTGGTTCCGTTTCTTTTCCGGTATAGGAAGCCCTGTTGTTGTTGAATATCAGCTGCCACATCCGGAGCGGATGCACCATGGCCGTGTCATAAATCCGCCACATGTGGTTCATCAATGGATCTATCGCCTGGAGCCGTTCGGCAGACCCCGGCTTGGTCAGAGTGTACTCATAGTACAGCCTCATATAGTGTATATAGGCGACATAGTCCTGGATCCGCGCGGTTTCCGCAGGCGAAGTGGACAGCGGTAACGCCTCCTTCAAATCGCCGACACACAGGCCGATCTCGTGCGCTGAAAGCAGAAATCCCGTAGTGACCCAGCGTTCCATCATCCGCCGCATCGGAACCTTTGAGCCGCTGAAACAGTCCGAATAAAAACGGTCCAACAAGGCACGATCGTCAACTGCCGGGTCCCACATGACCCGAGATGCGAGCCACCAGCCCAGCCCGATTGCTCCGGCCGAGTATGAGCTTTCAAATGTACAACCGCTGACTTTAAGCTTATCATAAAAACGGAGCTGTTTCATTTGGTGGAAATAATTGAGGGTCGGAAGGCAATTGCTCCAGTCAGTGATGGCCCAGTAGTCGTAGACACCCATGTTCCCTGGTGAAAGTTTCGCACTCCAGAGACGCAGAAGCTCATCCCCGTCAATGCCGGTATAATTGAATCCATAGGGAATAACCTGAACATATACATTGGGTTCAATCGGGATATGGGGTGGCGCAAGCTGTTGGAAATAGGCGTACAAGGATACTTTGCCGGTGCCGGGATACGCCTTGTTTACTGCAATGGCCGTTTGATTGGCCAGATGAAAGACGCGGTCAGAGATACTGCTTACTTTAACATCGGTCAATCCATACTGGGTAGCCGCCAGCGCCAGACATTTCTCGCATTCGCAATGTCCGCCGCCGTCAGAAGGTTCAACACCGACGGCAAACCCCTGTCTGAGATTTTCCGGGCCTCCACGTTTCTTGTAATCATCAAGGCGGTCCTGCACATAGAACTTTATCAAATCCGGATTTGAGTAGTCGTACTTCGCCCCCTGTGACCATTCCTGACGCTTGCCGTTCAACCATGCAAGGTATTCAGGATGCTCCTTGATCAGGAAATCCTTGTGCCGGGTGTTAAACGCCTCGCCGACATGTCCGCGGCCCATGGAGCGTCCACCCAGGCGGTTCCTTTTCATGTAACTAGCCCAGAGCGCCTGCTGGCTCAGAGTTTTATCCATCGGCAGGTAGCCTCCAAATCCGCCGGTTCCGAAAAAACCGCGCTCGGCGAACTTCGGCGCATCAATCCTGTCCACTGTTATTTCCACATTCGGCAAGGACGGAACTATTTTCCAGTGGTCGCCAGGATAGTAGAATCTGAAGCCTAGCTGATCAAGGTATGAATAGACCCCGGCCTGGAGTCCGAGTTCGTTTTTCGCAACAATCCACAGCTGCCTGGGAGCGGCAACACTCTTCATCAGGAACGCTTCAAATCCTTCCTTGCCGTCGAGGGCTTTCACCCAGTCAGCCGGCACCAAAGGGGAAGATTGTTCCACAAGTATAATGGCCGGACCGGCAGGCGCGACTGTGCTTAGAGTGAAAGGCTGTCCCGTCGCCTCCTTCAATAAATCAGACAGGTCCTTCGCCGCGGCAATGATTCCCGGAGCAGCTTTGGCATCATGATAAATCACACAGTCGTAATTCACCGGTCTGCTTTTACCGTCATTTGCAATGACAGGTTTATCCTCTGCGGAAAGCGGCATCGAAAATATCAGCGACAGCAGAATCGAGCTGCAAAAAAGAGCATTTTTGAAAATATGTAAGTCAAACATTTTCTCTGATCCTCATATTATGATTTTTGATACTTAAATCGCACAGGAAATTGTATTTTAGGAACGCCGGCATCTTTCAATTTCAGAAATTTTCATTTGCTGCATTTTGTCATTTAAGATGGTGCCTTAAACTCTTTTTACGGACATCATAATTCCGCATCGCCCCATATTGTCAACAGTAATAGAAGGAGTCTGACCCCAATTACCCACAAAGAACTGCGGTACTCGCTCCGTCCACGCTCGCAGAGAGGCAGAACATTGGGCCTATGCTGATTCCTCTTTATATTACCAGAAGCAGTCTCAACAGCCAGGAAAGCTCTATAGCCACACGAATGGGAATTCTGGATTTGGTAATTTATATGAATTCTTTAGCGTCCCAAGATGTCCATCACCATATATAAAGTTTCCCCTTGTTCTTTTTATGTGTCGTGTCGGCGGGGCGTAATTGACTCCGCCCAGCGGGTAACTGCCCACCGCCGGGGTGAAAAGCTCAGTAAATGTATTCGGATTCACCATGTCGGTATTGCTCTCAAACAAATAGCCGACTGTTGATGGGCTTGACACCCATTTTCTCCGCGGGTAAAATCCACCATTCACACTGATATCATGATAGAAAGAATGCGAACCGGCATTAACGTTCACCGCATAAGAGGTCACCATCCAAGCAAGAACTTTTCGCAGTTCAGCAACAGGTCCATAATAACCTATTCCACAGTATGGGCATGGTATGCCATCAGTGATGCTTCCGACCTGTTGCGCCCACAGATTTCGCGACTGCATCTGATCAAGTGTCATTATTTGCCCCGGAGAAACTAAACCCCATGACTGGTTGGACATGCCGTCCACGCTATACGGGGGCGTCCAGGAACTTGGGCAGATAAAGACTGAGTTTGTCCGATTTGCCAGTTCCTTGCAATATTCCGAGGTCAAAACCCCGGTAGGAGCAGGCATCAGTATACTATCTTTTACATATCCGAAATCGATCAGTATTATTGGCGATAGGGCTCTGGTGCTAATGTTTATAACGTCAGTATAAACCTCGGGCGGCCCCTTGCGGTAATCGCTTCCGACATTTACTCCATAGGGATGGCTGCGGTGGTACCAGGCCGGCATAAGGACATCATTACTATCCGCTGAAAATTCCGCCGCGTAAATTCCATATTGCCTCATGTTTGATCCACATTTGGTAAGATTAGCTACTTCCTTTGCCTTGCTGAGCGCGGGAAGCAGGATGCTGGCTAGGATCGCGATGATCGCTATTACAACCAGGAGCTCAATGAGGGTGAATCTATTTTTTCTTTCCGAGCGAAAGAAAAAATCACCTGGCTGATTTTTCATCTTGCAAATCCTCCTGTCTCATATCATCGAACCTTAACAGTAATTTGTATTTTTGTAACGCCGGCACCCTTGCCGACATTCTTAATTAAGAGTGTGGTACAGGCGTCTCGCCTGTTTTATTCTTTCTTGAAGAACAGGCGAGACGCCTGTACCACATTAAAAAAGATGCCAGCATGGGTGCTGGCGTTCCATAAAATCTGTGCCAATCAACGGAAACGGAACTCCCCGGTTGTTTTACTGGGACCATAATACCATCCCCAGAAGTCTTTGAATGTCGTCCATGACGCATGCCCGTCCACATAACCCAGATTGAAGCCCTGTCCCACAAGTCTTTTATCAACAAGCGGTGTTACAATTCCGGGGCCCCTCCCGCCATGTCGAAATGCAGGAATTGATATCAGTCCAAATGAGTTGTCAATCCGAAAGTCAGAACCATCGCTTACCCAGAATGTTTTTTCGGGTATTGTGACATCCTTCAACCGTACGACGTTTCCCGTATTCACCCACCAGGAAAAGTAATTCCCCATTCCCATGAGTTTTTCAGGGTAGGAATATCCCTGCAGATGAGAGTTGAAACCGTAAGTGCTTCCCACGGCATTAGGAAACGGGCCACCTGCGTCGCAAGTGGGACTTCCCATCAATGCGGTTATGGGTTTGCCATTGGCAGCGTTACAGAAATACATTGTGCCGGGGCCGGTTTTACCACCAGTGTATTCCTTCAGATACAGGGCAGCGTTGGCGCCACCAGTGAAATAATTAGGAAATGTTCCGTCATTGTCATCATTGTAAGCGGATGTCGCCAGGCAGATTTGTTTCTGGTTCCCCAGGCAGGATATCCGGTTAGCCATCTCTTTCGCCTTGCTCAATGCAGGCAACAGCATTGCCGCAAGGATTCCGATGATCGCAATTACAATCAGGAGCTCGATAAGGGTGAATTTATTTTTTCCTTCCGAACGAAAGAAAAAATCACCTGGCTGTTTTTTCATCTTGCAAATCCTCCTTTTTTTTAAGCAAATAGTAAATCGTCTCATAATAGTCTCGATGCATTTCCTCTTCAACGGAGCGCGGTTTTTTTTACCACGTCGAATGGCTGTGGTCCAACCCGCGGTACTCTTTTTGTGGCGGGTAAGAAAACCCGCCCTCCGTTATCTTGGAACTCCGTTCTATTTCGAGACTATTAGTAACTACCAACAAATTCAGAATTCGTTGGTAGCCAAACCCGTAAGGGCTGTGTTTTTGTTAATTTGATATTTCGCAAAACTTTGTGCCGGAGTTTATCCCGATTCTCTTTTAAACATCGGGATGCCTTTGCTCCTCTGTAACTACTATTCTACAAGAGTTGCAGCCCTTCTTGCCCCATCGGATGACTGTGGTGGCCGCCTAATTTAAACATAGATTCCAAGTGTCAAAGTGTCCAAGTGTCCAAGTGTCCAAGTGTCAAAGTGTCAAAGTGTCAAAGTGTCAAAGTGTCAAGGTGTCAAGGAAAAGACGCAAGCTAAAGCTTGTACTCCAACTAAATTCCACCATTCACCATTCACTGTTCACCATTCACTGTTCACCCGGTCACTGATCACTGATAACTGGTCACTGGTCACTGCTACTTGACCACCACAGTCTGGGATTTCTTTTTGCCTTCTATCTGATCAACCAGCAATTGAAATGCGGCTTCCACGCATTTCTCAAGTTTCAGATCAACATAAATGGTCGGAACCGGAAGCTCGTAATAATCATGTTGGCGGATGGTCGCTATTGTTACTGTGATCTCGCGGTCCAACCCGAAGTGCCCCATGACAAGATGGCTGATCTCACGCGCAATACGCAGGTCGTAACATAGGATGCTGTCGAAAGGCAGTTCTTTCCGGCGGAACACCGGCTTCATGACATTGAAGATTCCAGAGAAAACCCCATGTCCGAAATAGCAGATGCTCTCGTCAAATTTCAGACCGGACGTTCCCAGCGCCTGCTTGTAGCCGTCGAAAAAAACTTTGGCGGAATGATTGTCCGGTTCTTCATCGGCGAAGGCGATGCGTTTCTTGCCTTGTTTCACAAGCTGTTCCACAGCTTCAACAACAGGCAGCCCGAGACTTATCTGGACGCTGCTCATGGAACCGAGCAATTGTTCACTGTAGTTTCCTATCACGACACACTGCATCCCGAGTGTTTTCATCAACCCGATAATATTCGGCTCCAGCCTTCCGCTGATCAGTATTCCGTCCACCCTCTCGTCCCGGAGCACCGGAGGCAGATCGTAAATACTTTCCTCCTTGCCGGTCAGCTTGACCAAGGTCAGGTGGTAATGGTATTTGTTGATCGCTGAAGATATGCCGTCAACCAGTCTTGCATAAGCGGGATCTGCAAAATTTATGCCGACCACTACGAAGGCGATATTGCGTGTGGAGCCGTTGCGGGTCTTAAGGATAAAGTCCTGGATATTGTAATTCAGCTTGTAGTTGAGTTCCTTGCAGGCGGCAAGCACTTTTTCCGTGGCTTCAGGCGATACCACTGATTTGCCGTTCAGCACCCTTGATACGGTTGCCTTGGAAACTCCGGCCTTTTCGGCCACATCATACATGTTTATCATAATGTCAACACCTTTGCTCTTTTGTTGCTGCAACATGTTTCATTAATGCAATTATATCAGATGATTTATGGTTTGTCAATATGTCGCTTAATAGATTTTCAATTATTTTCATGTTCATGGTTTTTCGAAAAAGATGATTCCATTCCCGTGATAATCGCTGAAATAGTAAAAACAATATTTAGATGTATGTTTATGCAGGAACGGGACGGATATATGAAAATCACAAATACAGACAAAAAAATAATGGATTTTGTTGACGAGCAGCGGATGAGCTGTCTTTGGTATATGCCGGATAATTATTATCCGGCCAGCACAGCTAGAAAACTGGCAGTATTGAAAAAAATACAGTCATACGGAAATCTTGATGCATATAAGAAGGCGGGAAAACTGATATGTCAGTTACGGAATTCCAAGGTGTAGTGTGCCGCCTGCTGGCGGACG
Source organism: uncultured Victivallis sp. (assembly GCA_964540865.1). Classification (GTDB taxonomy): domain Bacteria; phylum Verrucomicrobiota; class Lentisphaeria; order Victivallales; family GWF2-50-93; genus GWF2-50-93. The sequence continues at coordinate 1,584 of CAZION010000222.1, read as the reverse complement.
AGAGGAAAAGATGCGGTGAAAGCTATATCGCCGGAGGAGTTCCACTCTCGGTATTCAGCCGTTCAAAAAGGCTTTCAAAGGATCTGGATATCTTCCACGACACAACCGAAGCCCTTGACAGATCATGTAAAAAGGATGTTTCCCTTTTGGAGGCTTATGGGTGCAATGTAGTTTACTTTCGCAATGCTCCGTCCTTTGTGGGGGCAATGGTTTCCAAGGGGGGGGAGAGACTCAAGGTAGAGTGGATCAGGGACAGCGCATACCGTTTCTTCCCGCTTGTAGAGCATCCGGTATTTGGACTGACCGCCCATCCATTAGACCTTGCGACAAACAAAGCACTCGCCCTGGGCGGAAGAATGGAAGTGCGGGACTGGGTTGACACAATATACGCATCTGACAGCATACAGCATCTCGGTTTTCTCGTATATTCCGCATGTGGAAAGGATCCGGGATACAATCCGGCATCCCTTCTCGGAGAGGCTGGGAGATCTTCAAAATATTCTCTGGAGGAATACGCTGAGATTGAATTCGATGGCGAAAAACCAGATTTCCCCCCACTGGCAAGGCGTTGGAAAAAGATTCTTGCTGCTGCATCCGAAATAGTTGAAGCTCTCCCTCCTGAAGAAGCTGGAAAGTGTGTTCTCGGAAAGGACGGAGAGCTTTATACTTTCAGTACACTTGAAGAACTCCGCAGAAGCATAGATTCCAAGCTTCTGGAATTCCGAACTGGCTGCATAGGCGGAGTACTGCCAAATGTATTAAAGATATAAATTCACTGCTGTCCAAGGTGGGACGGTTTCTCCGACTTTTGGGAACCTCTAAAAATTCGCATTTCTAAAGGTTCCCTTTATATGAAATAATTATGGTATCCTAAAACCTCGAATCCGTCCAGCGGTTCAGGCATCTGGCTCATGCTGAATTCATCTTTGAGCAATTCCGCGCCCAAGTCGCCGGTGAGCTTGGCGCATAATTCCTTGTAGACTGGTTCAAAATACTCGCGGTTCCCCTTGTTGTGCCAGACATTGTAGGCATCGGCGATTTCACCTTTATTGATAAAGAGATATCCAAAGGATTGGTCTACCAGCAGCCACCCTTTGGAGGTCAGGAGTTCAACCGCCACATGCGCGCCGCCCTTGCGCGCCGAGGCGAAAACCAGACGCGAAGGAATCCCGATGATCTGAGTCAACGCGCAAAGCAGCCTGGCCTGCTCATTGCACCATGCGTAGCCGCTGGAGATCAAACCTTCCTCGTCCAAATTGCGATTGTAGGCCAGCCTGCGCCCCATCGCCCTGTGGTAATAACCAGCCCATGCCACCTCCCTGGAAACAAACCTGGACAGTTTTTCAATTCTTTCCAGTTCATCGGCAGCCCCCCCCAGGAGTTTCGCCACAATCCCTTCCAGGACAGGACGGCTGCCGACTCTATAAATCATCCGTCCGGCAGTATATTTGTCATAGATGAAGTCCAGCGAGACATCCGCAAGCGCGATATAATTCAATGACTGTTCCAAGTCGATTCCGCCGACAGATGGCATGTATCTGGTGTCAATAGTTCTCATTTTTTTCTCCCTCAAGAATGTTTTTA
>CAZION010000221.1:0-9167 GCA_964540865.1 uncultured Victivallis sp. | reverse complement strand
TTTTCCCGGCTTTAACTATTCCAAGTTCATACCGGCACTCGTCGCAGAGGTATTGCCTTATGTTGCATTCACAGTTTTTTTCGAGGAGTTCTTTGGGATTGAATTTTTCCTCCTTAACGGCATGTCCGTGCCCTGAATGATCTTCAGCCGCAGGTTTTTTTTCATCGGAGGCATGGTTTTCATCTTCCTTGTTTTCTGAGACGTTTTGAGCAGGCCTCTCCTTGTCCTTTTCAGATTCCTTTTTGCCACAGCCTGAAATAGGCAAGGAGATAATTGCGGAAAGACTTAAAACAAACATCAGATCAAATACACGCTTCATATGGGGTCTCTATCATTTTAATAAATATTATAATTTTGTGTGCAGACAGATAAGTCTGCACAAAGCATAGGGAAAGGCCGTTCAAAAACTGAAGAGGGTCAGTTTCTATTTGCGTAAAGTCCGGAGGGTGGTTTTCAGACTATGGGGGGTCGAAATATATCCGCAGCAATTAGATCCTCAACGCTTTGCGTTGTATTTGGGGAAACACCCATAGACAGCAAATCTACCGATGGCACTCGCGAAGAATTTTGACAAATTATATTGTTGATATGGCAATGGCATATAGAGTGGCTCGACATTGCACAGTCGTCAGCGAACTCTTCCGCATCACAGGCCCCCTGTGCAACGGCAAAGCCAATGAAAACTACAATAAGCGCCAGCGCGGCAAATGCTTTATTCATGTAATGAAAAAAAATTCCACAACTGCGTTTCATGCTATGTTCCGTTCAAATTATTATACATTAGACACCAGAGAACACGAAAAGTTCCCGAATTTATATTTTTTTGCAAATCATTTGTCAATTTCTTAAGGTTAAAAGGCGGCGGATGTTGAGAGGGGGGATGGAGAAATAACTCTCCATGACTCAACATCCGCCATGAATATGGATCACCTATATGGACAAAGGATAACCATAAAAGTTCCGTGAAAAGAAATGGATTTTTTAATAAGTATTTATGGCAAAAGGACATATTCCTGCCCATGCTTATTCATATCAGTGTTATCATTTTTTGATATTTTATATCCAGTACGGCTCAATATCCCATGTATATCTTCAGGTTTTCTGCCGAGCAGTTCGAGATGGTGTGGATGGAGGCTCAAATATATCACGGGCCTGCTTTTTCTCATAACTTCAGACGCGCCGCTAAGCACTTCTAACTCTGCCCCTTCCACGTCAATTTTTATTATCTCAGGAAATATGCCTCTTTCCGAACAGAAACTGTTGAGTGATACCTGTTTTTTCAATACTTTGTGAAAGTCGTTCTTGTTCTTTCTTGCAACCATAGAATTTAAACCGCTGTCATAGTCGGATTCAAAGAACTCGACATTCTCATTGCATTCGGTGCCCACAAACATGTTTAACACCTCAGTATTCGATATCCCGTTCAACTCAATATTCTTTGACAGGTATGCACAGTTTACCCTAGCGGGTTCGAAGACATATAACCTTCCTTCCGGGGACAACATTCTGCTCGCAGGCATTGCTGTAAGCCCTATATGCCCTCCTACGTCAATCACACATTTCTTTCCCTTGCAGGCGTTTATAAAAGGAACAAAATCGCTGTTATGTCCCTGCCCCCATTTGCTGTAATTCCTGAAAAGAAAGCGGGGATGAAATTTGAAGGGACCAAAAATGCCAATCATTTTCCTGGGTGCCATCAGTTTGTTGTCCATCAATGGGACAATAAAATGTTTCAGGATGAACACCGGGACAACAAGTAGCCAAGGCATTTTTGATGTTACAAAAGATTTCAGCATTTTTAGTTCCAATATTTACAGAGAACTTATGAAAGTGAAGACTTTCTGGACGCTCAGTTCCTTATTGGCTGAACCAGTTTGAAATATTTAAAAATCTCAAACCATATTATGCTTACGACACCTGCAGCTATGCAGATTAAAATATCGATCGGGTGGAGGTATGAGAATTTGAATATGGCCCTGACTGATGGAACGAACAGGACTATCGACATGAAGATTATTGCTCCGCCGAAGACCCAGGAAACTGCGGCGTTTGGCGTCCTGAGCGTAGAAAAGATTGTCCGTGTCCAAGACCGGTTTGTCATTATCAGACCTAGGTTGGCGACTATAAGAGAGGTGAAAGCAAGCGCCCGCGCCTCATTCTCACCCTGGTTGCGCAGCATGGCGACCCAATAAACGCACATGACTATTATCAGGACAACGACTCCCTGCAGCAGGCTTATTACGATCATCCTGCGGTTGAAAAGCTTCTCCCTGGGGTTGCGTGGTTTACGCTTCATCACGTTGGACTCCTCCGGTTCGGCCTCGAAAATCATCGAACATGCCGGATCAATTATGAGTTCCATAAATACGATGTGGACAGGTGTCAGGATGAGCGGCCATTTAAGGAGGATGGGAATAAGTGAGAGTCCGGCTATGGGAACATGCACGGCAAAGATGTATGCAACAGCCTTTTGAATGTTGTCATAGATCCTCCGTCCGAGTTTCACAGACTGGACAATTGATGAGAAATCATCGTCAAGGAGAACCAGTGCGGCGGATTCTCGGGCGACATCGGTGCCACGTCCACCCATCGCGACTCCTATGTGTGCCGCCTTGAGGGCTGGCGCGTCATTGACTCCGTCACCAGTCATGGCTACTATCTCCCCGTTAGATTTGAAGGCATTCACAATCCTGAGTTTCTGCTCCGGCACCACTCGGGCGAAGATGCAGACATTTTCGATCCTTTTTTTCAGTTCTTCATCGCTCATTGCATCCATCTCCGGACCGGTGATTATGCCGAAATGATCAACTAACCCTATCTGCCTTGCGATGTTCGCAGCCGTGCCGGGATAATCACCGGTTATCATCACGACCCTGATTCCGGCTGCATGGCACTCCTGGATTGCGGAAGGGACAGTCGGCCTGACCGGATCCGAAAGCCCGATGAACCCTAGGAATTCGAACTTGAAATCATGCTGCATCTCCGGGAGCCCTTCACGCTTGAAAGTAGATTTGGCGACACCAAGGACTCTGAGTCCCTCATCGGCCATGGCTGATATTTTCCCGGATAGTTCCTTGATCCGGTCTTCATCCAGATGGCAGAGATCCATTATCGCCTCAGGTGCACCTTTTGCCGCGATCACGTATTCCGAACCTGAAGGTGATTCCCAGACCCTGGATATGGCGAGCAGCTCGCTTGAAAGCGGGTATTCCTGCATAAGTTTCCAGTCCCTGTGGACATGCTCCGTTTCGGAAAGATGCCTTTCAGCGGTCTCCTTTATCGCCTTGTCCATGGGGTCGAACGGATCAATCTGGCTGGCCAGGAGGCTGTATTCTATGAGTTCATGGAAGGTCTCGTGAAGAGAGGACTTCTCCCCAGTTCCCGTCCTGATCGTGAAAAATTTTCCGCAGGCAAAGATTTTAGACAATGACATCTTGTTCATCGTGAGGGTTCCGGTCTTGTCAACGCAGAGCACTGTTGCTGAACCAAGAGTCTCAACTGCGGGAATCCGCCGGGTGAGGACGTTCTTTTTGGAAATCCTCCAAGCCCCCATTGCGAGGAATATCGTAAGCACCACAGGGAACTCTTCCGGGAGGATCGCCATCGCAAGGGTGATTCCGGCAAGGAACCCGTCGAGCCACCTGGCGTTGATAACTCCATAGAGAACCACCACCATTGCACAAAGACCTAACCCGACGAGGGATATGGTCTTCACTAGTTTTCCGGTCTCCTTCTGGAGGAATGTGCTTTCCTGTTCCAGGGACTGCAGCGCCTTCCCGATCTTACCGATCTCGGTTCTGATTCCCGTGCAGACCACCTCCGCCACTCCGTATCCCTGTACAATCAGCGTACTCGAATATATGTATGGGAGATCATCCCCTCCCGGACGGACTGATTCCATATTTTTAGCGGATGACGGGGCTTTCCTCACTGGCACAGACTCCCCGGTGAGGAGAGATTCATCTGCGGATAGGTTGATGCAGTGAATTATTCTCGCGTCGGCCGGCACCCTGTCTCCCTCCGAAAGAATGATTACATCGCCTCTCACCACATCACGGCCGGCGATCCTCCTTTCATGTCCATCCCTTATGACCCTGGCCCTTGGGCTTGAAAGATCTCGCAGTGCTTCGAGGGCACGTTCCGTCTTACGTTCCTGGTAGAAAGTTATGCCCATCACCACGAATACAAAACCGAGAAGCATAAGAGCCTCCTCAATATCGCCAAGTATCAGGTATATTATTCCGCAGGCGACAAGCAGCAGAAACATCGGTTCCTTGATAACATCAAGAGCGATGGCCAGCATGCTGCGTTTCTTAGTGGACGGAAGTTCATTGTGTCCATCTGCCTCAAGACGTGAAGACGCCTCCACTTCTGAGAGGCCAGTGATTTTTTTAACGTCGAAGTCCATTTCTCCCCCCTTTTTTAACTAACTCTTTTAATACGTCCGTTATTTTTCGATAAACTGACACTACGGACTTTCAGCTTTTAGCACTCACTCCCAAATAGGTTATATATCATGAGTGTCTACTGTCAAAATATTTTTACTTTATATTTTTCCTGAAATAGCATTTCTGAATTTCAATGCAAAAGAAGACTGCAATGCCGGCGACGGCACACACACCAAGATCAACAATTGACAATGCTTCCGTATGGAAGAAATAGCTTACAGGAGCGACATAAACCACAATTAGCTGGAGAATTATGACAGATGCAATCATCCCTTGAAGAATCCTGTTTCCTGAAAGCCAAGTCTTGAAAAAAGAATCCGTCAGGCTTCTGGATGCTAGCGCCTGAAAGACTTGAGCAACTGCAAGGATTGTGAAAACCATTGTCTGCCATTTCGGATCCCCTGCATGATAATACCACATCCCTACGGCAAGGGTAACGAGTCCAATCACTGTTCCAGTGATGGCAGTCTGAATTCCCATCGCACGGTTGAATATATTCTCCTTTGGTGAACACGGGGGTCTTTTCATAATGTTCTTCTCGGCAGGTTCTAGTCCCAGTCCAAGCCCCAGCAAACCGTCGGTAAGCAGATTGAGCCAGAGCAGCTGGAGCGGAAGAAGAGGTATTGAGTTACCAAGGAAAGGCCCCACAAGCATCACCAGTACCTTGCCGATATTGCCTGCAACGGAGAATTTCACGAATTTCTTTATGTTGTCGTAGATGACCCTTCCTTCCTCCACGGCTGAAACAATTGTCGAGAAATTGTCGTCGAGAAGCACAATGTCTGAGGCTTCCTTCGCTACATCTGTACCTGTTATCCCCATCGACACTCCGATTTCGGCTTTTTTGAGGGCCGGAGCATCGTTAACACCGTCACCGGTCATTGCCACGATATTCCCCTTCCTCTGGAGAGCTTCAATTATCTTCAGTTTGTGTTCCGGGGATACCCTTGCAAAGACTGATGTCTTATCCAGGGCAGATTCAAGATTATCAACCGTCATCCCGTCAATTTCCTTCCCTGTGACGACAATTGCGGACTCTATTCCGAGCTCTCTGGCAATATATCCTGCGGTAAGCGGATGGTCCCCGGTGATCATTATCGGGCGTATTCCCGCCTCCCGGCATGTCGCCACAGACAGTGCGGCTTCTTTCCTGGGAGGGTCTATCAGTCCGAAGATGCCGGCGAAAATCAGCCCTTTCTCTACCGGTTCATCCTTTGATACCGCATCTTGCGAATTTCGCAGCTGAAAGGCCAGACCGAGCACCCTCATGCCTCTGGAAGCATGGATGTCGTTCGCATCCTGAATTTTCTGCCTGCTTTCAGCGGACATGGCAGAAACGTGATCTCCCTGCATATATCTGTCGGATATTTCAAGAAGTCCGTCAACAGATCCCTTCGTGAAAGCTATGTATGGATGATTCTTCCCGTTCAAACTTGAGATGAGCGGATGCAGGGATGAATTTCGAGGCAATTCATGGATGGTTGTCATCCTCTTGCGTTCCGAATCAAAAGGGTTTTCGGAAATTCTCGGAAATTCCTTTTCAAGGGCGTCTTTGCCTAGTCCAAATCTGGCGGCAACTTCGATCAGCGCCCCTTCGGTAGGGTCTCCGATAATCTCATACTTTTCATTTGTGGCATTCTTGATTTCCGCATCGTTGCAAAGGGCTCCTCCGGCAAGGATAATTTTAAATTCAGAAACCCTTGATATTATCTTGTCGTCGAAAAGAAGGGAATCTTTTCCGGATCCCGCCGATACAAGATCAAGCTGCGCTCCTCCCGCATCGACAACAACAGCTGTCATTCGATTCTCCGTAAGGGTCCCGGTCTTGTCGGAACAGATGACGGTGACAGATCCGAGCGTTTCCACTGCGGGCAGCTTCCGTATGAGGGCGTTCCTCCTCAGCATCCTCTGTGCACCTATTGACAGGGTGATTGTGACAAGCGCGGGAAGCCCTTCCGGAATAACGGCCACCGCTATGCTTATCGCAGTAAGCGCCATATGGGCAAGAGTGTTTCCCTTTAACAACCCTATGGCAAAGACGACTCCGGCCACAACGAAACCAAGGACTGCCAGGATTTTTCCGACGCCGTCAAGTCGTTTTTGCAGCGGGGTCATTTCATTTTTTGTGCTCTGCATGAGTTCGGCTATCTTGCCAAGCTCGGTTCCCATTCCTGTGGCGAAGACAATGGCCTTTCCGCGTCCCATTGTCACAGTCGTGCCCATATATGCGATGTTCAGCCTCTCCTGTATCGGAATTTCGGTCTCATCAAGGGCTGAATCAGTTTTATCTACGGGATGGGATTCACCTGTCAGGATTGACTCCTGAATCCTCAGGTTTATGCTTTCGATCATCCTGCAGTCTGCTGGAATTATGTTGCCGGTTTCAATTATGATGATGTCTCCTGGAACAAGGAGCCGGGACGGTATCTCCACTGTTTTTCCGTTTCTCAGCACTTTTACAAGGGGAGAGGAAAGTTTTTTCAAAGCGGCTATGGCGCGTTCGGACTTATAGTCCTGGATCACTCCCAAAAGCACGAAGAGTACGACAATAGCCGATATTGCGATACAGTCCTTATATGAACCCATGACACCAGCCAGGACTGCGGAAAAGACAAGAATGAGCACCATGACTGCCCGGAGCTGTTCCCAAAGGATCGACAATAGCCCCCTTCTCCCGGTCTCCTTCAATTCATTCCGCCCATATTTTTTCAGACAATCTTCCGCCTGTTCAGAGCTGAGCCCTGAAGAGATGTCTGAACCTAACACCAATGTCGCCTCTTCCTTTTCCATGGCATGGAATAGTTTTTTATTTCCCTGTAAACTCATGTTCATGACCTTTCTTGGTTCCATCGATATTTTCTGATATCCTTTCAATCGCCTTGTTAATCGGATGCAGTGAAACGTCCTCCAGGGACGATTTCTCATAATATCCAAAAGGGTTGTCCAAATCCCTTATGAGCTTTAAAAGATAAATCATGAGGTATGATGTCAGCGCTACGAAGAACAGGGATTCGTAGAATGGATCAATCTTCATGAAAATCATTCCGAAGATCAGGAAGAATGTAGTGGTGGCGGCAATGAAATAGCCGGAAAATATGAAATCAGTTTCACGGATCGTATGCACCCTGATAATCAATCTTCTCAGATTGTTCTGTTCCTGCTTAAGTCTTGCTATATAATTTGGAGCGGTATATTTTTCCATTAAAAGAAATTCCTCGGACAAATTGTCAATCATGCTCGTTATTTCGCCGTATCTCAGCTCCTTGTGAAGCCATCTCTTTATACCCGAAGCAAGCTCTTTTATCTTTATAAATCTCTCTTTGACAAATGGCGCATCTCCTGTCTTTAATCCGATATATTTGACCTCATCTGCAATGGACAACACCGATGCCGCTATTTCCCCAGGTATTTTTTCGCTCTCCTTATAGTCAGAAAGGATCCCGCTGATCAAGAACCCCATGAGGAACACGTTTGCCCCAATCAAGGCTGAAAATATAGCATTGATTGGTATGAATTCGGCGTTGAAATAATGATGAACGATCAGCTTTACAATAATTATGACCGCAACAAACGGAATAACCGCCGCCACAAGGTTCAACGAATGTTTAAGTCTCATTCTCATTTACAATTCCTTCCACATGTTCATGTATTACTTTTTTATGTTTTATCGTCCTGCCCTGCGGATGACGGGGTTTCGTATTTCGATATTCTATCGGTTTATGTCGAGCCAGCGGCGGTGCGCCCAGAGCCACTGTTCCGGATAAAGTCTGATGGTCTTTTCTATTTCATAGGTGAATTTCTGTGTTATATCCCTGATGTCCTTCTCCTTGTCTTCGGTCGGCTTGTGAATTATCGGATCGGAAAGTATGAAGTCGAATTTAAAATCATCGCTGTCCCTTCTCGGCATTAATACCAGTATCGGGACTCCGGTTTTGAGATGTAAAAGGGCTGGAGATGAGTGCGTACTAGCCGGATGCCCGAAGAAATCAACAACAACTCCCTCCGCTTCACCGGCGTTCTGGTCTGCCATTATGGCGATGGAGTATCCTTTCTTTATTGCCAGGAGGAGCGGTCTTATAGCACCTTTCTTGGCAACTACCTCGTGCGTGTGACCCTCGCGGCGGCTGTTTATATAGTCACCTATTTTCGGGTTGTCAAAAGGCCTCATCACGCTGAGGAGTGGAATTCCAGAAGTGATTGTGATTCCCTGTCCCGCAGCCTCCCAGTTTCCGAAGTGGGCACATATGATTATGGCCTGCTCGGCTTTTCCAGTCTCTGAGAAAAAGAGATTTTTCGACTTTTCGGATCCGCTGATTGTCAGTATGTTTGCAATGTTCTTTCTTGTCATGAGCTGACGGCACTTGAAAATCTCAAGGCCTACTTTGGCTAAATGAATGAAGTTCCTGCGGGTGAGCTCAACTGCCTCAGCTTCAGTTTTGACAACCCCCGAATGAAGCAGATGCTGTATTGTCCTGTTCCTGTGCCTTATGTCGAAAAAGAAAAACAAGCGTCCGCCAAGCGCGGCAATCTTAAAACAAAGCCACAAAGGCAGTATCTTAACAACGTTCATTGCCACGCGAAAGAAGAAATACTCGAAATTTATCAGGAATATGCTTTTTTTGCTTCTCATATGTGTATAACTCAGTTCCTTTACGGATATATTTTGCATTCAATGAGTATCTGAAACATTCCATCCGAAAAAAAAAGACCTTCGCCATG
>CAZION010000220.1:0-9178 GCA_964540865.1 uncultured Victivallis sp. | reverse complement strand
ACAATATTGCCCGTTTCAGGTAAGTTTCATTGCCGGTGAAATTATACAGCCAGACAAAGGCCCACGCAGCGCTGGTTGCGTCGCGAGGTGCAAATTCTATAGATTGAGGTGTGATTTCGCGGATTACACCATAATACTTCTCCGACTGATCCATCACCTGTAAGGACATAAGATAGTGTCCGGCAAAGTCGGCAGCCTCCAGATATCTTGCGTCCCCTGTCCGGCGATATACCGCCAGTAGTGCCATCAGAGCGGTGCCTGTCTGCCAGTTGCCAGTCAGTGCGGTCTGACCGGTGGCCTGGTCGTAACTACGGATAAATCTTCCGCGGTTGGCGTCCTGCCTGTCTTTCACCTGATTCCTGACCTGCCATTCTGCGCAGAGGATCGCCCTGTCCAGAAGGAGCTTGTCTCGGTCGCTGTCCTTTTTATTTTCAGGGACATTTTTATCGGCACACCGAAGTTTGCTTTCAGAATCCAATACTTTCTTCATACTTCTCTACTCCATTTGTTTGTTTAATTATGATTCTATTGCATTTATCGCTACAGACGGCACCAAGGGATTTGCTTGCTCAAAGTCTGCCAAAATCATTGTTCCAAGTCAAGCCATTTGGGCGCATTCCTCTTGTACCAAAAGTAATAGTCGTAGAAATTGTCTCCGTGAATAAACTGGTTCGGGACGTTTTTGTAAGAGCCGCTTCCTCCGTGCCCGTCTATGAAAACATAGTTCATATTGGTCTTATTATGTCTGAAGTATGAAGCAGGAGCCGTCTTCTTTAATGTAGCGTCGTAGAATGTTGCTCCGCTCCATGCCGGAGTGGTATCTGCGATGTACATTACTTTGGACGGCTTCCCTATCTGCTCCTTAGGCCCCCATTGTTGATAATCGTTTGTGCCCGTTCCATCCGCTCTCCATAGAAACCAGTTCAATCCGTAGTGCGTACCTCTCCATCCAGTTCCAGTGTCAGCTATCACTCGCGTCTCTTTTGCACAGGCATAAACTCCCTTTTTGGGGTTTTGGTAAGAATCCATAATGGCACTTATGGGGATTGTTCCGGCCTCATTACTCCATATTGCGGGTAAATATCCATCACTACTTAGCCTGTAATGCCAGTATTTACCATGCCAGAAATTGCTGCCCATCTGCAATGTCCCGTAATCATAGCAGTAAGAGAATGCCCCAAGATAGATTTGCTTCAAGTTTCCCAGGCATTGAATTTCTATGGCTTTTTCCTTTGCTGCCTTCAAAGCCGGTAACAACATGGCGGCAAGAATTCCTATGATGGCGATTACAACCATGAGTTCGATGAGCGTAAATTTCAGCGGTGCAATGTGTAGCAGCTTATTACGCCCGCCTCGCCGAACCAGACCGACTGTATTCGTGTTCGCATTGATAGTTTTCATTTTCCCGTTCCTCTTTTTTTCTGTTTTTCCAGCCTATATCTATTTAATTTTTCCGTCCCGGAAAAATTTTCTTTTTAAATCGAGTTCTTCACGATAAGCGTATTTGGGATTCTCACTACTGTTCCACGCCAGTCGCCACCATGAACGGCGTCAACGATTATCTTGCATGCGGCTTTCCCCATTTCAAAATGGTTGATTTTGCTGAAAGTAAGTTCCGGGAGGAGGTTGTTGAAAGTGATTCCGGAAGCATAACCGAAAATACCGAAATCCTCCCCGATCTTGAGATTCTTCCGTGCAGCATAGCGGTAGACGGCAGGAACGGTATTGGCATTAAGTGAAAAAAACGCCTCCCTCCTGTTTTTTAAACCACGGATTAACTTTGAGAATGTCGCATCAACGGTGTCATCCTCATTATCTTTCAATTCATGAACCATTGATGTATCGGAAATGATCCCTTTTGCATTTGCAGCCCGGACAATATAGTCTATTTTGCGGGTTTCATTGTCTGAGGGATTTGCGTGAGGACCTGTCTGGCTTAAAATCCGGAGCTTTTTATAACCGCGCTTCGCCAGAAGGGAAGCAATATTGTCAAAAGCTTCATCAGTATCGCCACATATATTGGCTATATTTGGAGGGAAATCCCGAATTGTGGACGGACACAGCAATGCGCATGGTTTATTTTTAGCAATAAAACCGTCACGCAAATCATGCAGCTGATTCCCGACAAATATTCCACCGTCAAAATCGTTCATCCTCCGGAGCTGTCTGGATAATTGAATCTCGTCTTTCGGCTCTTCAAAATGATGAAACAAGATTTCCGTATTCAACTTGGCTGCCTCCGTAAGCATCCCGCGATAAAATTCCGACACAATCCCCCAGTTCTCCAAGCCGCCCGCCTCCGGGCTGATGGATGATTCCGGAAAAGGGAAAACCAGACGGGTCAAACTCAATTCATGGCTGACATCATCCGCAACAAATGTTCCTTTCGCAGGAATGCGTTCTATGTAGTTCTGCTTTTCCATAAGGTTGAACGCTTCAATGACCGTACTGTTGCTGGTACCGAATTTTTTGGCCAGCACTCGAATCCCGGGCATTCGCCTGCCCGGTTTTATTAAACCGCCCCGAATGTCTTCAATAAGCTTTTCGCTTACCTGAACAGAAAGGGCGGTTTTACTGTCTTTGTCTATGATATCCAGCATATCCAAGTCTCCAGTTTAACTGTAACGAACCGTACCGGTACAGATTATTTTCTACAATTATATCAGAAAGCAAAGGCTTTGTCAATATTGCAAGTGATTATTTTCTGATCATTGACCATCATTTGAACTGTAATGGCGCAGTTGTAACCGGCATATTCTAAAAACTCTGCGGACTTCGCGTCTTCCCTTTGCGAGCTTTGCGGTTAGGATTCAATGCCTTTACCGCAGAGTCCGCTGAGATTAAGACGCAGAGTGCGCAGCATGACAGAATGGAGCCGGTGCCGCGATCATTTCCGCAATTGCAATAGGAGCTATCAGTTTTATGGATGGGTGCAAAAGCCAGGAAGTTCAAAAGGATAGGCTATTTATTCCTCTTTACTTTTACTAACACGTCCCCCAGTGAGTCGCTGATTTCCCCACAGACCTGTTTGAGGGATAGATGGGAGTAAGCAACTTTCCCCTTTTTGAGAAATGCGCGCCATTGAATGTTCTTTTTCTCATCATTGTAAAAATAGGATGTTAATGCTGGAATTTCATCTTTCGGAAAAAGTGTTCCACGCCTTTTGAATGTTGCGGGTATCGCCTTGGACATGATGTCCACGTCAAACCCGAGCCGCGTGGTTATCACCCATACATCATAGAAATCTTTCATCCTGCTGTTAGCCAAATCGAGTTTGACCATGGCTTCCAGCTTTTCCGCAACCATGCTCTCACGGGAATACACGAACAGTTGCGGGGCCGGAAAATCTTTCATAAGCACTGAAAACGGCACCTGTTCAGATTTTGGAGTGACGACATCCCCTACGCCAATGTCAAGTTGGATGGGAACTGTGATTTTGCCGAGATGAGCCGCCAGTGTGGCCCTGACTCCGCCGTAAGCCTGGTCTTCCCTTATTATTTCAGCACGGACGCTTTCCGGATCATAACGCATCGCATCGTCTTCCTGCACTGGGCACAGACAAATTTCCTTGACCATCTTCTCCACTGCATCCACGCCGCTTTTACCGGTAAGCAGAAAATCGGCATCCTTCGTGGGTCTGAAATTTTCGTCGCTCCAAAGGGCAAACAGCATGGCGCCCTTCAGTGTAAGGCGCCGCCTATACTTGGACAGGCCTAAGCGGCATAGAAAACGTTCCAAGGCATACCGAGTTCTCAGGATGTTGGGATCTATCTTGAATTCCCTCGCCTTGTTTGTCAGTTTAGCATGTATTGACGCTGCTATATTTATTGGTCCCGGCTTGCTCACTGTAGTCCTTCCAAGTAAGGCATCATCACATTTTTCATGCGGAAAAGTTCTGCATAACGGATAATTTCAGGGATCGTGGCCTTTTTCGCGCGTACAGCCTCCCTGAGCGCCTCAATCGCAACTTCAAGACCTATTTTATTCCGGTGCTTGAAGCAGTCAACAACCGTCTTAGCCGGATTATAGACACTGACTCCTACTCCTTCAATAATTTTCTTTTCAATGCCCGTCCCAAAAGCTTTCTCCCTGTAAAAACAGTATTGAACGTCATATTCACGGATTTTCGGGCTGTATGCACCTCTGGGAAGCGCAACCCAATGCTTATATGGCTCCTGTGTTCCTATCTGGTGGAAATCCAGAGCCGAAATTAGACAAAACACACCCTTTGGGATTCGGCTAGACAGTTCGGCATAGACACTGTGCTGCACAGGTTCCTCATCAGCAAGCCTGTAGAGTCCGTATCCGACTTTAGCCAGTGTTCCTTTGTTGCGGAGACGGTATAGCGTCCGGTTATATATTCCGGCAGCAAGAATCTCTCCGGTCCTGTGAATGCCGGGACTCTTGCGGAAAAATCCAAGGGCTATCTTTTCATTCTGCATTTACACTACTTCCTCTACCTTTGTTTGTTAATGTAGAGCTTCTCGCACAGCTTTCAACCACAAAACACACTAAAAACACGAAAGTAAATCAAATGTTATTTAGCGCGACGGAACTGGAGCCGGTACCGCAGTCATTTCTGCAATTGAGGACTTTCCCCTTCAGGTCGTTCGCGGTGTAATAATAGTGGTTGCTGGCTTCAAAGCCTATGCGTGAGTCACGGAGTAGTTGTCTTTCCTTAAAGCTTCGCGAACCGCCTTCAACTCTTACTTTTTAAGCTCTTTTATGCTTGAACCCGCAGGTATAGTCACGTCAAAGCTAGTTCCGCC
Source organism: uncultured Victivallis sp. (assembly GCA_964540865.1). Classification (GTDB taxonomy): domain Bacteria; phylum Verrucomicrobiota; class Lentisphaeria; order Victivallales; family GWF2-50-93; genus GWF2-50-93. The sequence goes on along the minus strand of CAZION010000220.1, from coordinate 4,409 downwards.
GAATACATGGGTATTTTTCGGAGAAGAGATTCTAGTTGTCACCGCCGCATCGGTTGGATTGTGGATTTCCAGAAATGGATTGCGCTTTTCAGTGATGCCGTCTAAAGAAGAATTTATTTAAATGAAAAACTATAGCTCATTTCATAGCCATTTGGGACAAGTACACTGATATACACAAAACGTTGGACTTCTATTTTCTTGGGAAGTACTTGACGCCGTTAATGGCCTTGAAGTGAATATCCTGTGTCCAGAGCGTTGCCCCATGCGCGTAGGCAGTGGCAAGGATTATCGCGTCGGCCATGGGCAGCGAATGTAGCAAACTCAACTTACTGGCTGAAATAGCCAGTTTTGGGGTGAGATCGGCAACTTTTCCCTTTTGGAGTGCTGCAGCAGCCTGTAATGCGGCATTCTCGTCGGCCTCTCGCAGAACGACCTTGAAGACTTCGTATAGTGTGATCGTTGGAACAATTAAATCGTGAGGAATTTTAATGGCAGTTGCGAAGTGGCTGGCATTTGGCCCCTCGGCGAAATACTCCAGCCAACCAGAAGAGTCTATCACATTCATACGCGATCATCCTCGCGCTCAAACTCCGTGTTGATCCCTTTCAGGAATCCTCTTAATTCAGTGATGTCGCGGTCGGGAATGAGTTCGATTCGCCCCTCGTACTCGACTACCTGCATTTTCTGCCCGACCCGGAGCCCCATGGTTCGCCGAACAGGCAACGGTATGACAACTTGGAATTTTGGTGACAATGTTACGGCGTACATGGCTAATCCCCCATCGATTACAATTTATCATAAGTTACAATGATCAAGTTGATTCTACTCTACCGCGCCCGGTGCAATTTATCAACTCATAAAGGATATTCGCCAGATACTCTCGGCGGAAGTCCTGCCGCACAGACAAATCTATCCTGGTATTTTCTCGCCTGTCATCTAAGCGATTATCATCGGAAACTCAGTGCTCTCCGTGACTCTGTGTGAGAACTCTTGGATATTCCATTTGGAATCAAATCGGCATTGTTGTCAGCGAGGAGACTCTCTTCAACATAACAAATGCGGAAGCATGAATAAGTATGTTTGACCCCGTATTCCAAGTTTTTCAATCAAACCGTTGGATCCCAGACTTTGGTAAAGGGGAAATTCTTGAAATCCTTGATGTTTGCGGTGGCGAATTCCCTGACATTGTGATGCAGGAGAGTAAGTGCGATCCTGGCGTCAAAAATTGACCTGTATGCGGAACTGCTTCGCCCGGCATAGTCCCATATTTCATCCATGAGTGAACCCGGATAGTCAATGACCTGCCAATATGGATTGGTCCTGAAACGATGGATAATTGAGACGGCCTGCTGTGCTGAAGCCGGATGCCTGTTCATTTTGGGGTTTCGCAGGAGAATATAGAGTTCGATAAGTGTCAGTTCGCATATCGCGAATTTCTCGTTCTCCGCGTTTGATTCCAGAAAACTCCTGGCTTTCTCGTTTTCAAGGCAGGCGGCATTAAGGGAATAAAAAAGAATATTTGTGTCACACGATATCATTTTTACCGCTCCTCTTTTTCCTTTTCACCGGGATTGCCGCCATTTCATTGGCCAATTCCCGCCATTCTCTTTCGGGGGCGAGCGGTTGACCGCCGAGGTCAACGAGGGCGGGAAGCGCCCATTTGCTTTTCCTGTTTTCCCTTACAGGGAGGCTGGTGCTCACTACGTATTCAAGACCTCGCCTCGCAAGTTCGGCGAGACTTAATTCGCGTTCCGCTGCAATCCTCTTGACCTCCTTATACAGATAGTCCGGCAATTGAATCTGCGTCCTAACCATGAAATCACTCCTTATTCCAGTTATGGTGTAATAAAGACACCATACATATCATACATTATAATTACACCATATCAAGTCAATGATTTCATAAATAGATCTGGAAATAATTGGTGTGGGGGGAGAAGGTTTTACGTATGCCGCCACAGCCGTGGTAAATCCCCGGCCTGACCCGATTTCGTATCGCCGCTATTCCTGCGATTTTCGCAAACTTTCCTAGTCTTAGCCAAGCTGCCGTTACCGTGTTTTTTCATGTCTACCGTTTTCCTCGCTCTACCAATCATTATTTCGACAGGGTGAAAATGAGCGGGATTACTGGCATTCCAATGAAGTCCGGCGAAACCAGTTGTCTCCAATAATTCCATGCTCGCCGAAGTCGATAGCAAGAGTGCGCCCCTGAACGCCTTGAGCAGTAAAAAGAAGACCAAAGCCCTATCAGTGGATGACTTCACCAAGACATGTCTTTATGGAAATACAACACATCAAGAGATACAGAAAAACACGCTTAACTTAGTGCCTTCCGGGTCTAACTCTTTTTCACGGCCCCCGCTCTTTTACAATTATACAGAAAACCATCTGACTATCAACGCCTTATTTAATGTTTATAACGCTCTTTTTAATGTTTCCATCAATCTTCCCTGAAACAACGGGTCTTAAGTTTCCCGGTTGCCTGATATATATAACGATGGTCAGTACTCGAGTCTAGCCATATGTTCCGGATCGAAGATGGCCAATCCCAGGCGTGATAGGCGAGGTCCTTGGATCGGTGGCCATGATTCCTCAATTGTAGGTGCCCCTTCCGCTACTAGGGTGTACAAGACGCTTAAATAAGCCGGTTTTTTCGCCGGCCCCATATCCCATGACAAGCCAGGAACGGCAATGGTGACGCTCCAGCTGGTGCCCGTTCGCTCACCGTAGACTATGTCGCCCCATGACACATTGATAATAGAGGAATCCGCAGCTGATATTTCAGGACTGCATCGGAATCTCCACGGGTACTGTATTCCGGCCTTGTCGATGAGATGCAAGTCGATGATCGAGCATTTCCGTTTGGACGGAGCCTGGCACGCGGCATGGAACAAAAGATTGCCATCCTGTTCATCTATACGCCAGCGGAAATTGACACCCTGTTTCCATCCTTCTCCGCAACGGTATGCCATTCGATCCGGCGCAAAATCCGGCATATGACTGCCAGACTTCAGCAAACGGATCATTTCCGGAAATTCCGTTGACAGGAGCTGTTGCAACTGATCAATGCGCCAGCGCAGTTTGGCTGGATAATATTTATACGTTTCCGCTTCAGAATGGAAACCGAGCCGCGAATCCTGCTCACACAGTTCAACCATGCGGTTGGAATGTCCGATTTCTTCTTCGACAAGACGCATCATCGCATCCAGGGTATCCAACGGAATCGTTATCCGCCCGTTTATAAGCAAGGCTCGGAGATAATAGAAGCGGAGAATATTGCGCCCGCTTTTGAACTGAATTCCGAGTGCTTCCACCAGGTCGATGTCTCGGAGGCGTTCCGGATCGTTCTGGAATTGAGGGCGCAGCGACAGGAACAGCTCTGCGCCCCTCTGCCATTGTTCAACCATTTTATCACACAATGATAGCGCTTCCGAAAGAGTGAAGGTATCAAGGCATTCGCCGAGCGTGTCACCGCTCGGATATGGAGACTTCAACCATGTTGGTGCCAGAGGCTTTAAAGCCGGAATCAGAAAAAGGGGCCATACGACCCCGTCATGCATTGGACCGTAATACTGAAACATATTTGCGAGAGGATAATACTCATATCCTTCGGCCAAGTGCCTCCAGGCATTGACTACGGTATCAGAAGCAGCGCCCCAGTCCGGAAGAGCGAGTTTCAATAAAAAAGCATCCTCGGAATCTTCAAATGCCTCATAAGCCAAGGCGCCTGCGGCGCGGTTCATCACGCCAGGATAATTGCCGAAATACCAGCATTGCATCACATCGACACAACCGAGTTCGCGCATCTTTTTATATTTCCGATAGAGCAGGCTCGGGACCGGGACAAACGGGATTGTCGCCACTTCATGGGAACATCCGACTTGGATTTTGGCGGAAAGCGGTGTTCCGGCATTGCCAGCCCGGTCGGCGATCCTTGCGAAATTCGCAGATGGCCCGACATGGGAAAGCCAGTAATCCCCGCCGCACCGAAGCTTGCCCGCTTGAGTCTTGAGCGCTCCGGACTCGAAATTATATTGCAGAACAACCCCTTCCGGCATATGTCCAGCCATTTCAAACATCCAATCTGGATGGGTGTTGGCATGCGGCATGTAGAACCAGCTGATAAGTTCGGCGTCGGGATTTGCTTCACGCATGCCACGCTGCATCGCTCCGAGACTGCGGTGCAGAATCTGCCACCTGGGGATACGACCGCAACGCGGGCAGTCCACCGGATCATCGGAATCCCCGTGAATCGATGACAGGCAGGTGGTGGCTCTCTCTCCATAGCTGATGTTGATCAACCCTCCCAGTCCGGGAACCTGCGAGAACAGCCAATGGGTCGATTCATACAAAAACCGGTCCGCAATATCCGAACCCGGACAGAAACAATATCCACCTCCCCCATCCGA
>CAZION010000219.1:0-9359 GCA_964540865.1 uncultured Victivallis sp. | reverse complement strand
TCTATGATCGGAAAACGTCCAACGATGCTCAACGGGGCGACCGATGAGGTGAATTCAAAACGTAAAAAGTATTGCCTTTAGGCGCCGTATTACGGCTCCTAAGCCCATTCTTCCGAGACTAATCCGGATACTCTCTCCGGAAGTATTTCCGCATGAAAATCAATAAACCTGTCGTTTCCTATGAAAAAGCTAATTTAAAAACTAATTGATGAAATCGGCCAACTGCCAGGTACTGCAATCTACTGGGCTTAAAAAAAAGGCAAGGTAATGTATGACGCCGTCTGAACCTGCCCTCCTGTTTATTCGAAAAGGCATTCAAGATGAAGATGCCGCAAGCACCCTTTTTGAAAACAAAGATATTGCCGACGAAATACAGATCTCGGAATAAGCAATCCCTCCCGGAAAAAATAACCTCCATAAAAAAAGACGCCTCCGCTATGGAGGCGTCTTAGGCTTGTGAAAGCTTGAATATGGTTACTTGACGGCCTTGAACTCGGTCAGCACCATCGAAGTGTTACCCATGGCCATCTTGGTGTCGTTCTTGACCATTTTGTCCGGGAGATCGTTGCAGGTCCACCATTTGCTGGTTATTTTCATTCCCTGCTGGTCCATCTCTACTTCATACCAGTCACACTTATAGGTCTTGTCACCGATCTTCACATCTTCTTTCCCTTTGCTGATGACCTTGCAATTAGGCATTTGCTCAGGATTGGTGGGCTTGATCTTTGCCTTTTCGATCTTGGCCGGCTCAGTCATGCTCATTACGTTGTCCATTGGAGCCATTCCAGGCACAGTCATGCTGGTCTTCATCTCTATGACAACCTTTTCCGGGGTGACTTCCTTCAGGGTTGTTGTCATTACGGACTTCATATTCTGTCCACCGGCAACGGTAGTTACATCCATAGTTGCAAGAGTTCCGGGCTTGTACTTGGACCATTCCTGGTAGCGCGGATTGTCAACCAAATCAGCTGCAAGTATTGAAGTGCATACGGCGACAGCGGCAATTGCAGCCACAGATCCCTTAAACATTTTTCCGATCATTGAAAACTCCTTTTTTGATTAAGCGAATACTATATTTCCCCAACCAACATATTCAATTTCAAGCCTTACCCTTATAGAGCATAACTTTCTCGACGTTTGAAAAGCTTTGCCTTGTATCTATCTGCACTATCCTGAAAATCACCTAGCACAAGGCTTCGGTCATATGCGGTGTAGATTGTCCGCCATGATTGCTTCGAGAAGCGCCCTATGTTGCTTGAAGCTGTCCTGTTTCGCCTTCGGATTTAAAATTTTCCGCGGTACTGCGTATGGAACAAAAAGATTCATCGCATCGCAAAATATCTTGGGGAGCCGGTTTTCTGAAATCTTGAAAAGTTTTACATAGGATGAAAGAAACATGATTTACTTCGGCACCAGTTTGGAAAAAAATTTCAGATGTGGGGTCATGGAATAGAAAGGATAGCGTTTCCTCTGTTCCTCCGTGGCGTTATCTGGGATGTATAGCCAGCGTTTGTAGAACCATAGATACTGTTCCGGATACTTGCGGACGATCTTTTCGGTTATTTTCATAATGTCCTGGATAAGCTCTTCATCGCTCCCGTATTCGGCGGGAAGTTTCGGAAGCTCCTCGGCGAACATTTCATACCTTCTTCCCTTCCTGATGCATCCACCGACCGCAACCGGAGTGTTGAGCTTCCTGCCGAAAAGCGCTGGCGCCCGGCTTGTAGGAACTGGAAGCCCGAAGAAGTCCACAAATACTCCGCCGTCACGGACTCTGGAATTCTGATCGACAAGGGTCGCTATGAAACATCCGTCCTTCAACGCCTTCATCATCCCTTTGACGGCACCCTTGTCGGGAATCACCCTGCTGCCTTCCGACACCCTTCCCGAGTGGATTATCCTGTTGAGGAAAAAATTGTTCAGAGGACGCACCACCACGGCAAAGGGTATGTTGGCGTCGTGTTTGAACTTGAGTCCGGCAAGTTCCCAGTTGCCAATATGAGGGGTTGCCCATATGAGGCCATGGCCCGTCTTCCTGTGCTTCTCGGTTATGTCCCTTTCATTTTTCGGGAAATCCACATATTTCTCGAGTTTCTCCGGCCTGTCGATGAACCAGAAAAACTCCAGAAGCGCCAGTATCAGGTTTGAAGCGCTTTCAGAGGCCATTCTGCGAACTTCGCAACTGTCTTTTTCAGGGAATGCAACCATGATGTTTGCGCACAGGAGCTTTCTGACTGATGGGAACAGGAAAAAAATCCCGCCGATAAAGTCAGCGATCGGAAAAAGCATTGAATGGGGGAGCATCCTTATGAAAAAATAGAATGTGAGTACTGCGAGATATTCAAAGAAATATCTGACATACCGGAGTCGTTTAGAAAATCTCATCGGATACCACGCTTAAGTATTAAGTTTCTGGTTTTAAGTTTTAGGTCGGGAAGCTACTCAAAACTTAACACTTAGAACCTGAAACTTAATACTGAATTATCACATGCAATAAGCTCGCCTACTTCACCGAGCCTCTTCTCCTGTGCGGTATAGGAGTGAAGGCCGGGCGGCCATCGGAGGTTTCCCTGATTCCCATGCTGAAAAGAAGGCTTTTCCTGCAGGTTATCGCAATATTATGCGCCAGATGAATTTTTTTCTCGACAGGGCAGTCCCAGAAATCAGCCTGTTTTACAAGGGTTGTGGTCAAATCAGGCTTTATGTAGATAAGTCCCCATCCGTCGGCAAGCTCGTCGGAATGAACAGTCCCATCCGGAACTGCGAGGTAGAGGAAATCAGCCACTTCGGCTCGGCGAAGCTGTTCGAAGAAGCTACCGTTGTAAACGGCATGCTCGATTTCATCTATTTCCTTGAGGCACCGATGATAATCCTTGTTTTTTGTATCCCTGTAACGCCAGCTCTCGTATTCATTGAACAGGTTATCAGTGTCTTTGAGCTGAGGTTCAGCCTTGCGGATCTTCTCTTCCAGCGAACGTTTAAACTCTTTTTTCTCCTTGAGCTGTTTCAGGATACCCTCATGTTTTGAACAGTCCGGCCAGCACTCTTCACGGTTATTTCTGGTTTCAATTATAATTGTCTTACGGGGTATGAGTTGTCCGCGCCTGCTACCGACCCAGAAAGCGGCGATGTCCGCACAGAATTTTGAAATTCTCGTGGGAACTCTAACGCCAACCGCATTAGGCGCCTGAGACACAAGCCAGCCCAAGGCGGCCCTTTTCAGCTCCATTGGCAGAAAAGTTTTTTTCTCTTGCTCTATTACTAATTCTTTTATTTTCTCTTTTTCTAATTCTTTTATTTTCTTCTTGCCTGATGCAGGCTTTTCCTCGTCAAAACCCAGAAAAAGCTGATCAATCGATTTTTTTTTCATTTTTTTCTCCGGAATTACTGTCAAATGGAAAAGGTAACATCTAAAATTATACAGGAAGAAGACACATTTTCAATTGCCAATTTTCAATTGCCAATTTATAATAACGGCTGCAATCTGCTCGACCATTTGAAAACAGGAAAGAAAAAACCATGAAAATGAAGCTTGTTCCGGTGCTCTGCGCTTATATTTCAATATTATTTCTGCCATCAGTGCTTGGACAGGGAACAGTAGATATTAAACCCCCTGAGAAAATAAAGGAAAAGGAAAATTTCCATCTTTACCTTCTGGTCGGCGGAGCAAACATGCTTGTGAAAAACACCTTCCCCAAAACCGAAAAAAAAACCTACTCGAGGATCTTTATTCTTGATGCAGGAAATGAATGGGTTTCAGCTGAAGACCATGTAAAAGCCACCGAGGGAAAGCCCGAACAGGAAGAAGGGACGGGGCCTTCAATATTTTTTGCGGAAGCGATGCTTGGCGTAATAAAAAACTCGGATATAGCGGTAGGAATTGTAAACTGTGCTGAGGAGGACTCCGAGCTTGCCGACTGGATGAAAGGCGGGAAATATTATGCTAAAGCGGTGGAAAAGGCAAGACTTGCGATGAAGACAGGAGTTTTGAATGGAATCCTCTGGCACCAGGCAAATGCTGAAGTGAAAGGTACAGATCCCTTGAAATACGCGGAAAACATAAGCCAGATCGCCAAGGATTTACGAAAGGATCTAAAATTTCGCGAGTTTCATCCACTCCCGTTTGTTGGAGGAAAACTCGTAACTTATCCTTACGAATTAGACAAGGAAAAGGATCAGTTCAAGAAAGTAAACGACAGTCTTCAGGAAAATTTCAATGATACGGACAGAAGCGGCCTTGTTGAGTCTAAAGGACTTAAGGATTCTGGAGACGGAATACGGTTTACCCCTGAATCAATGAATGAAATGGGGAAAAGATATGCTGATGCAATGAGCTATCTTGAAGGCAGGAGGAAAGCTGATCAGAAAAAAAGGCTGAAGTAAAAAAATAACCAGCTAATTCCTGCAGTAATCCACGAGGGATTTCAACTTTTCATGAGCCATTCCGCTAACTATTGATTCTTCGGCCATTGCAAACGCCTCATCCCATTTGAAAGCCTTGCCGGAAACTATAATGGCGGCGGCGGCATTCAGCGCAACAATATCCCTGATCGGCCCCTTTTCATCTCCGGTAAAAATATAAGTCAGCATCCTTGCATTTTCAGCCGCACTTTTCCCCAGAATTTCAGATGGGGTGCTTCTGGGAATACCAAGGGTTTTGCAAGGGTCGAATTCGTATTCGTGAATCTCGCCGTTGCGGAGTTCGCAGATATGAGTGGTTGTGGTTGTAGTTATTTCATCTATGCCGTCACCGCCGTGAACTATCATGACATGTTCCTTGCCCAGGGATTTTGCGGCCCCGGCCATTATGCGGCAAAGCTTCTTATCATAAACTCCTATTACAGCTCGTTTCGCATTTGCAGGATTGCACAAAGGCCCGATAATGTTGAATATTGTCCTAATACCCAGTTCAACCCTTACAGGCATTACCTGTTTCATTGCAGGAATCAGATTCGGGGCAAAAAGGAAGGCTATGCCTATTTGGTTCAGACAACATTCCATTGTTTCTATTGGGATATTCAGGTTCAGCCCGATTTCAGAGAGTATGTCCGCACTGCCTGATTTACTTGAGAAAGCCCTGTTTCCGTGTTTGGCGACAGTCACCCCTGCGCCTGCCGCAACAAATGCGGACGCTGTGGAGATGTTGAAAGTTCCAACTGAATCACCACCTGTTCCACAGGTGTCAGTCACCTTATCGTCCAGACAATGCAGCTTTATACTGGAGGAGCTCATTGCCGCAGCACATCCTCCGACCTCGTCCGATGTCTCTCCTTTCATCCTGAGCGCAGTAAGCCATGCGGCGAGCTTGATTGCGGAAGCGTGTCCGTTCATGATTTCGAGCATCGTAGCTTTCGATTCCTCAAAGCTCAGAGATTCACCTATCAGCAGTTTTTGAAGCGTAACGGAAATATAAGACATGAGCACATCCTATCTGTTAGTCACTTTTTCAAAGTTCTATTTTTTAAACGTCCATTGCATCAGTTACAAGTAATCAGTAAAAAATCCAGAATATCCCTGCCATTCACTTCTAATAAGTGGTCTCTGATAACTGATCCTATCCCTACTTTTTGGGTTTAGGTGCAGCGACAGCCTTGGGTGCGGCGACAGGCTTGGGAGCGTACATCGCCGTAAGGCTGTCATATTTGCTCTTTGCCAGCGCAGTCCATTCGTGACTTGGAAATAGGTCGATGAAATATCCATACCAGTGGATTGCCGCCACATACTCGTTGGATTTTTCAGAACTCATGGCTGCGACATAAATGAAGTAAGGGAAGTTTTTTGATTCAGGGAAATATATGACTGCCTTCTCTGCAATCCGTCTGGCGTCCGGATACATGTAAATATACATTCTAGTCTGTATCGCCTTCTTCACGTTTTCGGAAGATACCAGTTTATCGGGGTCCTTGAAACCGTCCTCGGCCATTTTATCTGTCCACATGGGAATGGTTGCAACCGCCATAATTGCTACAATCACAATGATAATAAACAGTTTCTTAAACATGCGATACCCTGGTTAAGTTTACACTGTCCCAATCCATAGTCTTTAATTCAAACAAATTCCTTTTGAATTTATTTGAATTAAAAACTATAGCATAAGACGCTCAAACTGGCAAGGATTGAGCAACACATGCATCCCCACCTGTTGTTCTTTAGACATGGGGGGAAGTCCCTTCATTCATTTGATCGTAAACCATTTGCCTCTTTAATAATCCGGGCTTAACTTAAATTGGTTGGATGTTTGGAGATTTCATTCAAGGGGACAACATGATTTCAAATGTAGAGATTGCATACAAGACGTTGAGAAACAAGGCCGACGAATATGTTCTAATAACCTCGCATTGCTCGGTGCCAGACCTTAAGCGTTTCGGTGCAGGGCAAGAAGAGGGCAATAAATCATTTAAGGCTGGAGGTGGACGATGTACCTGAGTGTGATCTTTATTGCAGCTTATATGTTTCCCACTATCGCAATGGTTGTCCAGACAATCATAATCCGTCGTTTCCTGATCAGCACCCCATCCATTTCAAATGATGCCGATCTTGAGTATTTCAAGAAGGTGGCCCGCACTGGCATGTACTTTGCTGCAATAATAATACCGTTCCTTCTGGCGGGCTTTCTGAGTTGCATCTTGCTCACACTTCGGTACGGGGGACGCGGATTCCTTGTGGTGCTGCTTGTCAATGGCATCTTCTTTGTCATCGGCAAGCTGGGAAAGAAGGTCGAGGATCAGGCGCGCAGTCTTGAGTCCTCATCGGAGCAACTCGCGGAGGAACATCGCCGAATATCTGCAACTTGGAAAAAGAAGCTGCTTCCAGATTTTTGACAATATGCAAGAAAGCCGTGGTCAAACTCTTGCTAAGGATTTGGAATTTTAACCATGCCGGGGCGTAATTCCAATATGATGGCGGCCAAGAATGACCGCCCTACTGACTCGGATGTGTTTTTTACCGGCAGGGAAAAAACTTCCCTCCGGGAAAAAAACTTTAGATGAGCTTCCAGGAGAACGAGCCGATCGAGGTGGACTCGGCGATTATCTGATCGCCATGTTTCAGCGGACCGATCCCAGACGGGGTTCCGGTGTAGATCAGATCGCCGGGCAGGAGCTTCCAAGCCCTGGAAATCTCAAAGACAAGAACGTCAAATCCATTTATCATGTTCTTGGACAGGCCGTGCTGCTTTACTTCACCATTTATTTTCCCGAAGAACTCGATTTCATTCAGATCTTTGATCTTTTCCTTCTCCACAAATCTCCCGACCGGCGCGCTCTGGTCGAATGATTTTGAAAGTTCCCACGGCAACCCCTTCGGCAGAAGATATCTCTGGACATCCCTCATGGTAAGATCAAATCCAAGCGAAATCCCGGCGATATAATCCATCGCCTTCTTCGCGGTATCCGGCCTTCCTTCCTTTCCGATCAGCAGGACAAGTTCGGTCTCGTAGTGGAAATCCCTTCCGTGCATGGGAAACTTGATCTGTTCGCCCTCAGGCACGAGGGAAGTCTCGGGTTTCATGAAGATGACGGGTTTTTCAGGAACCTCGTCATGGAGTTCTTTTATATGGTCATAATAATTTCTGCCTATGCAGAAAACCCTTCTTGCCTCAAAACTTTTCTTGCCGAGTGAAATTTTCATGAGAAATCCCTATCCTGTTTAATTTAAACTGCCCTACGGAAAACCATCCCTAATTCTGAAACAGCCCTCAAGGGCATGACTAGAACAAATACCAATAAGAATTTAGAATACTTGTCAGGAATAAATGCAAAAAGGCATGTTTCATACTTCTTGAAATGAGAAAGCATACCGGGGAGCATGCACTACTATATCACGCCAAACACTTTTTAATAATGTCAATAGCTTTTTGAATATGTTCCGGATGCTCTTTTACAGCCGGAACTGAAGCGTCAATTGCAAACCCTCCGCCGTATGACATCCATTTGCCTTCGATTGAGAGAGTGCCGTCATAACCGCCTTTCCTGAGAATCCCGAAGAATCGTGAAAAATCTGACTCCTCCCCTCCGGGAGCCAGACGGGACTTGTAAGTTGCTATATGGGCATGGCAGATAAAAGGAACAGCTTCCGTGAAGTCCTTCCCGTCTTCGTCCTCCATCCCCCAGTGAAAAGAATCCGCATGGAGCCGTAAACCGGGATGGCCCACCTTCTTTACGTATTCAAGGGTAGTTCTGACGGAGTTGAGCATGTTGCATTCATTACTGTTAAGCGGTTCCACCGCAATCAGAAGATCATGGTTTGCCGCTTCTTCAGCAAGCATTTTCCCGAATTCCACTAGCTGGAAAAACGCCTTCTTCATGTCAAATCCTTCCGGACATTTGCGGGCACCCCCGGATCCGAAAACAATCTTTTCAATCCCTGCATCATTCGCCCTTTCGCAAACAGTGCTCAGATATGATTTTATCTCCGGAAGATTCACGGCGGGACCGCTTACCTTCAGATGGGGCGGCAACAGACAGTTCAATACAAGACACGGCAGCGGAGAATTCCTGATCCTGTCAAGTTCCGAAACGAAATCAGAATACGGCTTGTCGGGTTTAAGGGCACCTGCAACTCCCATTTCGATAAAATCAAAACCGACAACCTTGAGGATTTCTCCTGCATTGGGATCCGCACAAACTCCGATTTTCACCTTATTCACCCTCCATATGTTTTCCCAGCCAAAGCTCAAAAACAAGCAATGCCCAAAGAGGGTAGCTGTGATCCGCCTTGTTTTTCTGATGTTCCGCAATGAGCCGTTCAAGTACAGCCTTCTTGAAATATCCCCCAGACACACTTTTCCCCTCAAGCAGCCTTTCCCTGAGGATGGCGGACCATTCCTTTCTGAACCATGAGGCGAGCGGGACTCCGAACCCGAGTTTCCTCCTTTTTATGAGTTCAGGGGGAATAAGGTTGGAGAAAGCCTCACGCAAAACATGTTTCCTCTCGGTGCCGTCCTGCTTGAAGTTGAGGGGCATTGAAGCCGCCAGCTCAGCAATCCGGTAATCCATGAAAGGGCTCCTCATCTCAAGGGAACAGGCCATTGAGGCTATATCGACCTTGGTGAGGATATCGCCGGGCAGATAGCTTTGTATGTCGGTCTCCATCAGTTTTTCAATCGGGTCGCGCGCGCTTGTTCCGGAATATATGGCGTTTATGTATTCCTGTGTTTCCCGCGCCTTGAAATCTGAAAACCTTTCACCGTAGACATCCATCTTGAGCTTCTCATTGAAGCGGCTTATGATGTCAATGTACCTCTCGTCCCGTGATGATGACGCCGCAGAAAGAATCCTGTGGATGTGACCAAGGAAAGCCCTCTCCTCGGTTTTTGGAGGCATGATTCCGGAAAGGATGCCGAATATGGATTTCCTGAC
>CAZION010000218.1:0-9393 GCA_964540865.1 uncultured Victivallis sp. | reverse complement strand
TCGGCTGTTCGATATTCGATTATTTAAAAGATGCGGCCCTTGGCCGCCTAATTAATCAGGAATTTGGTCATTGGAATTTCTAGATAGACATGCGACCTTGTGGAAGCCTGGGAAAATAAATGGAGGCCGTTATGGAGAAGCAGGTATCAGTAAAATCAGTCAAGAAGGCGCTGGACGCCCTCGACTTTGTGATCATAGAATCCATAGACAAGGAAGGCGTTTCCCTGGGGGACATAGCCTCGCGTCTCGGAATCCAGAACACGACAGCCCACAATATCCTCAAGACAATGGAGGCCTGCGGTTACATTTCCCGTGCCGAAGGAAGGCTTTATTCTCCCGGTGCGAAATGCCGCCAGCTCCAGAGGGCGGGTTCGGTCATGAAAAAGCTGATGGACATTTCCAAGCCGGTTCTTGCCGAGCTTGCCGAGAAGACCAGCGAATCGTTCGTCCTCACGACTCTGCTTAACGGCGAACGCCATGTCCTGCTACGCGCAAAAGGTGGTGGTATGATAAGCATTGAAACCGAAAAGGCCGACACTACCAGACTTTATTCCCTGGTTACCACACGCATCATGCTCGCTTTTGCGTCCGATACCGAAGTCGAGTTTTTCATAAGGAAGAACGGGATGCCCGGTTCCGAGTGGGGCATGGTCAATGATATGGAATCCTTGAGAAATGAATTGTTGAAGATAAGGAAAACGGGTTTCGCCGAAGAGAAGAAATCCGAACTTGCGGCGCTCGCAATTCCGGTGCTGGATGCCAATGGATTTCTGGTCGGAGCGATTGGCGCATACGTGCCTCTGTTCCGTTTCAACAAGGAAAAGAAAGACAACTTGCTGGATTCGCTTAAGAAAGTTTCTCAAAAGATAACTTTAAAAATAAAGGAGTCATAATATGAATTTCAAAGCCGACAACAAACTCACCTCTGAAATCAAGAACTATGCGATGCGCACTCTTAATGCAGATCTTGTGGGAATTGCGAACATTGAAAGGTTCAATAACGCCCCGCTGAAAATGAGCCCGCAGGGGATAATGCCTTCGGCCAAATCCGTGGTCGTCATGGCCATTCATCATCCAGACGCAGTCATAGAACTCGGCGGACTGAAGCATCCTCAGGAGATTGGTCCCTATTCGGTGCAGTACACCATGAACACCCGGCTTGACGACATGTCGTACAGGATGGGGTTGTTCATCGAGAACCTGGGGCACACCTCTGTCCCCATCGTATCTTCCAACATCTGGCGCTACAACGGCTACAAGGAGCTCAAGGAGCATTTTGCCGCGGATCTCTCGCACATGCATGCGGCTGTCGCTGCAGGCCTTGCGGAATTCGGATACAACGGTCTCGCCATAACCCCTGAATTCGGTGCGAGGAACCGTTTCGTCACCATCATCACCGATGCTGTCTTGACACCGACCCCCCTCGTTGAACCGGGCTCGGTCTGCGACAACTGCATGCTCTGCGCGAAGAACTGCATGTCCGGTGCACTCAAGAAGGAGCTGGACGGCTGGAACATCGTTGAGATCGAGGACAAGAAGTACAAATATGTGAAGAAGAATCTCTGGCGCTGCGCCTGGGGCGAGCATTTTGATCTCGACCTGGATCTGAAGATTCCGGAAAAAGTGACAGAAGCGGTGATAATAGAAAATGTAAAAGAACACGGGTTGAGAGGCGGAGAAATGGGAAGCTGCCTGCGTTACTGCCTTCCAAAGAATCTCCGTTATTTCGACAAGAAATACACGAATGCCCCGAGGAGGAAACGTCATTTTGTCTCAAACAATCCCGACTTCCATCGCGGCCTACTTGAAGATATACGCGCAATCGGAAGCAGATGGGGCGCGGACACCGTTCTGATCAACGATGAAAAAAATCTCAGTGGTATCGAGATGGGAAAATACCTGCCAGATGCGAAGACCGCAATCAGCGTTGTCCTTCATTATAAGAAGATTGAATTGGAACTGCCTGATGGCGCCAATCCATATTCAACAAAAACTTCAGGTGCATCGTTCATCCTTGAGCAATCGGCATACGACATCTGCCGCCTTCTCGAGCGTTTCGGATACAGCTCCGTCACAAGGACTGAGTTCCCTGAAAAAACCCTTCAGTCTCAGATTACAAATGTCGCCGCCGACAGGGAGCTCGCAACCCTGACAGTGCTGACAGATGTGGCTATTCCTGTCACAGGAACAGCTCTTCCGGACATTGACGGAAAACACTGTGCCAGCGGCTCAGAGCTCAGGAAGAACATCCAGAAACTGGTTTCCCGTCATGAGGGCGACACGGTTGGGGTTTCTTCGGCGTCAAGAGTTGAGAAGATGTCTGCGGAACTTGCAAAATTCTATGACGGAGATGAGATGTTCAAGGTCAAGGACAATGCAAAGCGTTTCTATGCCTTCGAACCCGAAATAACAAGGGTGGTCCGCAAGGTCTTATCCCCGAAAGACTATCTAAAGGGTGCAAAATCGGTAATAGTTCTCGGGCTCAGGATCCCGAAAGGTACTACGGATACAAACGCCAGGACTCCTGCCGAAGCCGTGGGGCCTTATGCGTTCGCACAGTTTGAATCTGTGGTCCGCTTGAGATTTCTCGCCTGGAATGTGATGCGTTTACTTGAGGACGAGGGACACAGTGCTGCGATCGCTTTTGATCTGACAGGAACGTCCTCTGTTTCAGGAACCCCTAGGGGCGAGCAGCCGGATGCCTTTACAAATAATTTCACGGCTGTAGCGGCCGGTCTTGGAAGACTTGGCAAATGCGGAACTGTCATCACTCCGGAAAATGGAACAAACATGCGTTTCGTTGCGGTCATCACTGATGCCGATCTTCCTGAGGACAATGTCAGCAAGGATGTATCTCTTAATGAATCCTGTGAAAAATGCACGAGCTGCATCTCGTCCTGCCCGACCAAGGCGTTTGGTGCCGAGATTAGCATCAAGATAGATGGCGTAGTTGAAAAGGTCAGGAAGATTGATCAGACGAAGTGTGACTGGGCTAAACGTTACTCGCTTGTGGCGGGTGAAGGGAACCAGTATCTCGGATGGAAGCTGGACATTCCTGTTCCGGACAAGATAACTCCCGACAAGCTTGACGCGGCCCTGAGACAGCAGCCCCCGATCCCGAAGTACAGGCCCTGCAACTTCGAGAACTGTGTGATGGCATGCCCGCACACCAGAAAGCAGAATTAAAGAAACCTCTGAAAATTAGCATTAAGCACATGAAAACTGGATCCGACAGGCGAAATCGTAACGGTTGTGATGAACGGGACTGATATGGAGAATGGATTCATCCTGAGATGCAGAGACAGGATTGCGGAGTTTAAAATCGCGCCACGTTCCATCATGACTCTGATTTTCAATGCACCATGAGAACTATAAGGAAATATTGACATGAAGAATAATTTAATTTCTGAAAAATCTAAAAAAACTCCGGTCATACATGAAACGGACATATGTGTCATCGGTGGAAGCTGCACCGGTGTCTTTGCAGCCGTCAGGGCGGCAAAGCTTGGTGCGAAAGTCGCAATAATCGAAAAACAGAATTCCTTTGGAGGGGTGGCAACCCAGGGACTTGTCAATATCTGGCATTCCCTTATGGATTCCGAAAACAAATATGATGTGATCGGAGGACTGACACGTGAAGTCATTGACAGGCTTGCGAAGAGAGATGCCGTTCTGCACGCCGGCTCCTATACAATCAATACGGAAGAGCTCAAAATAGAACTCGATGAACTTGTCGGCAAATATAATATAAAGGCATATCTCCATACACTGTTTGTAGAGCCACATCTGAAAGACGGGAAGCTCGATTCCGTAATTATCGAAAACAAATCCGGACGCGGTGCTGTAAGGGCAAAGGTGTTCATTGATGCAACGGGCGACGGCGATCTTGCCTTCCGTCTCGGACTTCCAACAACTTTGAAAGAACATCTTCAACCGCCTACAACCTGTGCACGGATACTGGGCACATCCAAAATTCCCGTTGCAGACCTTATCCGCAGGCACCGGGAGGAATTCAAGCTTCCGAAGGACTGGGGCTGGAATGCGGGGGTTGTCGGCATGCCTGATGTTGTAATGCATGCTGAAACACATATATTCAATGTTAACTGCGCCGATGCGGACCAACTTACTTATGCGGAAATTGAAGGTCGCCGCCAAGTCCGCGCATTTATGGATGTAATCAGGAAGTACACTGACACGAAACCGGTGCTTGCGTCTATTGCATCTTATATCGGTATCCGTGAAACCCGGCATGTGGACTGTTTATACCGGCTTACTGAAAAGGATTTGCTTGAAGGGCGTAAATTTGAAGACGCCATCGCATACGGGAGCTACCGCGTGGATGTGCATCATGAGGACAGGCCCGGGATCACCTTCCGTTATCTTGACGGCAGGGAAAGCGTATTTGAGGAAGGTTCCGGCTGGAAAGAGTCGCGCTGGCGTCCCGAATCGGGAGGGGTTACTCCATTCTATCAGATACCATACCGTTCCATCGTCCCGAAAAAATCAACTAATGTCCTCGTGGCGGGAAGGATGCTCGATGCCGATACCGGTGCATACGGTGCTGTTCGGGTGATGGTTACCTGCAACCAGACCGGGGAAGCTGCCGGAGTGGCTGCTGCTATTGCCGTGGACAAGGGTATATCAATAGACAAAGTTGATACCTGCGAACTTCGCAAGACCATGGGAAGAGATGGTTCAATAATATTATAAGAACAGGGAATAAGAATGGAACAGTTGGAAAATCTTTTGAAAAGCCAGTTCTAAAATGATATCTTCTTGAATCTGGTCGCGTTTCCGCATATGGTGTAGAAAACGCCAAGCAGTAATAATTTGAGCGGGGACATGCCAAACCAGAAGAACTTCCATAGCGCGCCATCCGGCCAGAACAGGGATTATACCAGAGAGATCTCCGAACTTACCGGAATACCCGCAAACAGCATCGGCTCGACGATCCTCCGCCCCCTGGACAAGCAGTAGGTCGAATCCGCAAAAAAAGCCTACTGGAATTTCATCGACAGAGAGATTTTCAATAAGATTGACAGCGATGATGCTTCTGTCGTTGTTGTTTGACTATGCCTAGCAAAGATCTGGCATTTCCAAGGAACAGGTCTTGGATCTGCTTCTTTGTTAGCGAAAGATTTCCTGCCGCCCTCTTGAGTGAGCGGAGTGATTCATAGCGTATAAAGGTCATCCTCGGGTCGCAATGATCGGGATGGAACGGGGAATTCTGTTCATTCATTTCCACCCATGCATAGCCGAAGGTAAGGTATTTACCTCGGCGCAATGAAACACTCAGGTCATCGCTTCCGTACATCACCCGGTCAGCACCTATAATTTTGATCAGGGCGGTAAGCGTATCAGAATCGCATACGGACGAGATATCGCTCCAGAGGTTTGGTATGGCCCGCAAACGGTCTGCATTCTTCTCCAGGAAGTGAGGCAGATAAGATCTTGCCGCATGGCAGAGATTCCACTGAACATTAGGGTAAAGACTGGTCAGGCGTTCCAGATCGGAAAGGTTTTCAGGATTGCCTATTCCGTCTTTCTTTGACAGATGCAGCATCACATAGCCGCCTGTACGGTTGAGAACCTTGATCAGGCGCTCCGGCAGATAATCTTCAATACGGCAATTCACAGCATCCCCGGTGATTGAATAGAACCGGTAGGGTTTGACGCCGACAAAGCCCTCTTCAGTCATCATGGATTCCAGGCGTTCATCTTTTGTCTGATGGTTGACAAGGGCAAGCGCGCCTGAATTGGGATTATCTCCAACCTGCTGCCGGGTAAAGTTGTTGGCTGTCTCAAAATTACAATGTGTAAAAGGCATTCCGGTGACAAACCTGGAAACGACCTTGCGCCCCGGCATCAAGGCTGCGTCCACCTTCTGCAGTTCCTCCATTATTCCTTCAGGTTCCACATGCATAAGCCTCCAGGCTGGAAGCTCTTTCTCCGGGGCCAGTGAATCGCTCCAGCGGTAGACATGTGTGTGTGCGTCATGGATTTCCATAGGCACAAAATCATCCAGCTCATCCCGCCATATATTGGTGTCAATATCATCGATCTTCAAATTCATTTCCCTGCCCTTTCCTGTTTGATTCAACCGCATCCTAATTGTATTATATTATTTCCCGAGTTCCTTTTTGACATCTTCAAGAAGTTTAAGGAATCGGCGTCCATATTCGACATAATTCTTGTACATGTTCGCCTGTTTCACCTCTTCTGAAACCGATTCATTATGATATGCGGTAACCATGTGGGACTCCATCGAAAATCCACCGTCATAACCGTTCCTGAGAAGATCCTTTATAATCTTCCTGACGTCACCGTCACCATCTCCTGCAAATGTATAGATGTTTTTACCGTCAACGATATGGCCGTCCTTGATATGCACATATACGACATGTTCTCTGACGGCGTTATAAAACTCCCATGAGCTCTGTTTCCTGTAGGGGGGCTTTCCCCTCACATCGTCTTCAAAGACAGGATTGCCTGTGTCGAAAACAAGTTTGAGGGCCGGGGAATTCACATCCTCAATTAGATGGAGTGTGTGCTCCAGCGAAAGACCTCCCCACGAATTGCAGTTCTCGTGCACGCAGGTTATTCCGGAATCCTCAGCCATCTTTGTTATTACTTTAATCCTCTTAACGGCTTCATTGCGGAAATCCTCTTCACGAAGCTCTTTCGCAACAAAAAAGCTCATTATGCGGATAAACTTGATCCCAAGCTTATGCATTCTCGGGATTGACTTCCTCATTTCCTCATAACTTGAATCTGGCGGTACGGTGATTGGTTTTGCCCAGTTGCCAATGCCGCTGCCATAACAGTTGAAATTTACGCCTGATTCTTCAAGTTTGGCGCATACTTCATCAAACTGACTGTCGGTTATTGACGCCAGGGTCCCGCCGCAAAGCCTGCGTACCTCTATGTTCTTCCACCCAAGCTCTTTTGTCGCTTTAAGCTGCCCGTCAAAATCTGATGACGCCTCATCCGCAAATCCCGTAAAATACATTTTATTATTTCCTTGAATAAATATTCAGACTCATTTTTATTATTTACCGAACGAGGATCCAAAATTACCTGCTGCAGGCTTGGTCACTTTTTTCTTGAACTTCGAGCTTTTAACAAGCCCGCTTAAGAAATCCGCATACGCTACAGCATCAAGCGGAAGGGTGATTGTTCTTTCCTTCATTGAAGAATAGAGCATAGCGTTAGCAAGCTCTACGGAATCTATGCCTTCCTCTCCGTGGACCAGGAGTTTAGTGCCGTCAAGTATTGCGCATACAAGATTTTCAATAATCTTATGGTGGGTGGGGCCCGAACCTGTATCCTGGAATGGAATATCGACATTCCATACCTGTGGCCCTGTGAACATTTGGGCTGTCGTCCTACAGTGTTCCGAAACAGACGACTCCGTCCTCTTGAAGGAGATCTTCCCGTCTTCAACGATGACACGCCCTCGATCACATGCTATTTCAAGCCTGTTCGTTCCGGGAACTTCCCCGGTCGAAGCGATGAAGACGCCTGTGGCTCCATTGGGATATTCGCAATAGGCTGTCACATCATCTTCAACTTCGATATCATGGTATTTCGCCACTTTGCAGAACGCCCTTATCTTTGAAGGCATTCCGAACAGCCACTGGAAAAGATCCAGGTTATGGGGACACTGATTGAGAAGAACCCCTCCGCCTTCTCCGCCCCAGGTGGCGCGCCATCCGCCCGAATCATAATATCTCTGGGTCCTGAACCAGTCTGTAATGATCCAGTTTATGCGTTTGATCTCGCCAAACTCACCTGCATCAATCAGCTGCTTGAGTTTCATATAGTGGCCGATTGTCCTCATCTGGAACATCGCCGAGAAAAGAACTTTCTTATTCTTCTTGTGGGCGTCAATCATCTTCTGCGCATCCGCCTTGTGTACGGCTATTGGTTTTTCGGTAAGGACGTGAACGCCCGCATTGAATCCTTCGATGGCAAGAGGGGTGTGATAATAATGAGGAGTGGCAATAATTACGGCATCAATATCACCAGACCGGATCATCTTAACTCCGTCATAATACGCCTTGACGGAATTCTTAGCCGCCAAATCATCAACTTTCCCTTTTTCTATGTCGCATAACGCAACAAGCTTCGCCCTCGGGACTTTCTTAATCAACCCGATATGGGCTTCACCCATTTTACCGAGACCGATGATTCCAAACCTGACTTCTTTCATTTTTATTCTCCCTATTTAATAGATTCTTAACTTTAAACTCTCTATTCTTGTTTTTTGTTTCCTTTCAAGCCATTCGACCGATTTCTTCGCATCCTGTTGCAAAAATATCCAGCATTCCGCTCCCATTGCGCCCGGGCTAACTGCAAGGCAGCTGCGGCAAGACGGCGCGGGCCACGCGCAATGCGTTTCCTCCAACAATTTTCCGGATCGCGTCGTCCCTGTAACCCCGTTGAACCAGGCCGACCGTTATCAACGGCCAGTTAGTCCAGGCCATACTTTCAAGCATACGCTCGTCTTTCCATGTAGGGCTCTGTTCCGATGGACATGACCGCCGGAGGGCGGCAAAGGCGGCGCGTCCATTGGGAAATTTCGGCATGCTCCCGGATTCTTGGACAATGGGCTCGGACTGATACTTGACATCCATGCCGATCGCCACATGTTCTTCACCAACTAGTTTGACTGCATGATCAACGTGATCAAGGAACGCCGCAAGATCCCCGGTGCGTCCCAGGAACTCCGGAACGGCGGTGATCCCAATGTAGCCACCGCTGTCGGCAATGGCCCGAATCACCTCGTCCGGCTTGCAGCGGTAATGAGCATTTAGTGAAGTGCAGGCCGAGTGACTAGCCACCATCGGACGGATCGACAATCGGGCAGCCTCCAGGCTGGATTGCCATCCCGTGTGGGACACATCGATAATCACCCCTACCTTGTTCATTTCCGCCACGACAGTTCGCCCAAAGTCGCTGAGCCCACCGTTGGCCAATTCTGCACACCCTTCTCCAATCATATTACGTCGATTATAGGTCAAATGCATCATTCGCACTCCCAGTTGGAAAAACAGCCGTATAAACGTCAGTTCCTCTTCGACAGAGACCCACCGCTCCATGAGAGGCACTGCATTGGTCGTGAAATACAGGCAATGCCGATTCTCACGTTTGGCTGTGATGATATCGTCCGGCGTAGTGGCCCGGCTGACAATATTTTTCAGGAAATCCGTGACATATGTGGAATGTGCCAGGCGTTTCAGTTGCTGTGGTACGCTCTGTGTTTGTTCGCCTGAATTCTGGAATACGCATGTAACTCCAGAAGCTTCCCAAGCCTCCTGGAATTCTTCACGTTCTCTAAGTGATGTCACGCAACTCGTACGCATGGACTGCACTAGAAAGTCCATCACTTCG
>CAZION010000217.1:0-9433 GCA_964540865.1 uncultured Victivallis sp. | reverse complement strand
TGGATTCCGGCGTCCTACTACGCTCTTCGAGCTTCGAAGGACAGGTTGTCGCAAACACAGTCACAGCCCGCTACGGGGCTGCTCCTGGTATTTGCTCCTAGCCGTATCTCCATAATCTCCTGTCGCGCGCCATATGCCAATTTTTAGAGGTTCCCTTTAACGGGAAGCTGGAAATTTTTAATATTTCCATTTTATACGCCATTTTGAGGGTGGACAAGGATTATATAGGTGCTATCATATTCAGATATGTTTTCGAATTAACTTGTTTTCCTCCGGTTCCGTTAACATATATTAAAGGTTTAAACGGGGGAACAAAAAAAAATCTGGAGTTTGAAATATGCCGCAAACAGAAATTGATATCGCGTGTCCGGGCTGCAATGCAGTATTTTCGGTTCCGATAGAGCTTTGCGGGGAAATGGCCGAATGCACAGAATGTTCCGCAGTTTTCGAAATACCCTTAATCGATGAAGTTCCTCCTACTCTCGCCTCCGACAGCGGTACAATCAAAGGAGTTTTCGCACCGGCCCCTCCCGTCACAACCGCAAGCGGAGAAGAGGGCGCAACAAATACCGTAAAACTTTCCCGTACAAGCATCGGGATGATTCCAGGATTGAAGGACAGCTTCACACTGGGGATGAATGCTCCGGGCAAACCTGTTTCAACTCCTTCATTCTCAGCGCCACCTCCAAAGCAACCCGAAGCTCCTGTTTTTAGGCAGCCAGCGGCTCCTCCACCTAATCCCCAAGCTCAACAACAGCCAGGTATTTCATCAATGCTAGGCGGAACCCAAGCGCCGCCGCAAAAGCCTGTTTCTCAACCCCAGGTTCAGACACAGCAGCCAAAATTGACTTTTACCAAACCACCGAGCCCACCAGTTGCGAAACCTATGAATGCGCCTGCACCCCAACCCGCTCCAGCGCCAGCGCCGGCTCCACATACAGCCACTTCTCACGGCGCCATCCCTCAGGCGCCTGCTTCCACACAGCAGGGTGCACAAGCCGTAACACTGCCATCATGGACAAATGTCCAGCTTAAACAGGGTGAAGAGCTCCAGGCTTGCCGTGAAATCAACAAAAACCCGGCAGTTCAAGCATTACTTAGCTCATTGCCAGCACTGCTGACCATCATCGCATTGTTTTTTGCAACAAATATTGCAATTGCTATTGTCGTAATCATATGGCTCCTAGCTTTCGTCATAGCTTTTCTGATGACAAAAAACAGTTCAAAAAGGGCTATTGTAATAACCAACCAAAGAACTATCTGCATCATCGGCAAAGACAGAATCGAACTAAAGCAATAATCATCACACCCTTCGGAGGCTGTCAGGATGTCAACCAATGACAATACACCCTCGCGTGAATTAGATTCCATACGCAATATCAGCATCATCGCCCATATTGACGCCGGAAAAACCACACTGACCGAAAGAATCCTCTATTACTCAGGGAAAAGCCATAGGATTGGCGAGGTTGACGATGGCAACACTGTCATGGACTATCTGGACGAGGAAAGGACCAGGGGCATAACAATAGTCGCAGCAGCCGCATCATTAAACTGGAAAAACGGGGAAATCACCAACCTGATCCATCTGATTGATACTCCGGGACACATCGATTTCACCGCCGAGGTAGAAAGATCGCTCAGGGTAATAGACGGAGCGGTAGTCATCTTCAGCGGTGTTGAAGGGGTCGAGGCCCAGAGCGAAAAAGTCTGGCGGCAGTCAAACAGATACAATGTCCCCAAAATAGCCTTCATCAACAAACTCGACAGGTCAGGAGCCTCTTTCAAACGAGTGCTCGCGGAAATCAAAGGCAAATTTTCAGCTGTGGCAATTGCCCCACTGCAATTTCCGATGGGTTGTGAATCCGATTTGAAAGGCGTAATTGACCTGATCAAAATGAAGGCGGCCGTCTTTGAAGGGGAAGACGGTGCAAATGTCGTACTCAAAGATATTCCGGATGAATTCAAAGAGGAATCAAAATCCGCAAGGGATGAAATGCTGACTGCGATCGCCGAACATTCCGACCTTATCGCCGAACTCTATCTCTCGGAAAAAGAAATCTCAGAGGATATCCTGAAATGCGAAATCCGCAAACTGGTCATGTCGAACAAACTTATCCCTGTCCTCACAGGCTCTGCTAAAAAAAACATCGGAGTCCAACCTGTCATTGACGCCGTATGCGATTACCTGCCGAGCCCCAACGACAGATATTCCCACCCGGGAATCAACCCGAATACTGGCAAGCATATGGAAATCAAGGACACAGACCAGGCGTTCTGCGGTCTTGTCTTCAAGCTTATCGCCAGCGGCAGCGCCGACCTACTCTATATCAGAACCTACAGCGGCAGGCTTAAATTGAACGACACCCTCCTGAATACCAGGACGAATGAGAAAGTGCGAATCAAAAGGCTGCTCAGGCTTTATGCGAAAAATGTCGAGTCGGTGGATGAAGTCGGTCCCGGCGACATTATCGGTTTAATCGGACCTGCAAACACTTTCACTGGAGACACCCTCTGTGCCGTGAACCGCCCGGTCCTCCTTGAAAAGATCGTGTTCCCTGAACCTGTGATCTCCATTGCCGTCGAACCGAAGTCCACCAAGGACAAGGACAGGCTCAACATGACGCTGGACCTCCTCTGCAGGGAGGATCCAACCCTTACGGTCAGGAAAAACGACGCCACCGGACAGAATCTGATTTCAGGGATGGGCGAACTACACCTTGAAGTGAACTGCCACCGCATAAAAAACGACTTCCATCTCGAAGCCAGGTTCGGCAGACCGCAGGTCGCATTCAGGGAGACACTGAAATCCGAAATTGAAATAACCGGGTTATTCAATAGGACAATAGGCGAAAAGGAATACTATGCGGAAGTGAAGATCAGACTCACTCCAGTGCCGCGACTAGAAAAAGGAATCGAGGTTTCGACCGAAATCAAAAACAAGAACTTGATTCCAAACAGCTGGGTCGCATCATCGCTCGAAACATTGGACAACGGCCTCAGAACCGGAGGCAACTGGGGATACCCTCTGATTTATATCAGGGGTGAAATCCTGGAAATAAAAGGACTACCGGACAAGACCATCGACAGCTCGGTGGCCGGGGCGGTCCTTGACGGACTGCAGCAGGCGATCCGCAAAATCGGCACCACCCTTCTCGAACCGATTGTAAAAGTCGACATTCTCTCCCCTGAAAACAATATCGGTGAAATCAACGGCTACCTCCAGGCGAGACGGGCCGTAATACACGGGATAGAATCACTCCCGGACATCAAGCATCTCTCAGCCGAAGTTCCGCTCTCGGAAATGTTCGGATTCAGCAAGGCGCTTCCGAAACTTTCGGGCGGCCGCGCCGCATTCAGCATGGAGCCCTGCGGCTACCAGGAGATTTCCGCGCAGGACCTTGAGAGGATGATAACCGCCCAAAGCTCCGGAATCTGAAAATAAACCGAAATTGAATATCCAATGTCCAAGGAACGGAAATTGAACTTCGAGTGGGTAATACGATAAACATGGTGGCAGACCATTGACATTCTCACTAAAATACCAGAAAGATACATTTTGAAAAATATAAAAGCATTTCACTGTTCGTATTATCTTGATTTGCATCAATCCATTAATCCAAAAATCCAATCATCCATGGAACGATAGTGATTAACCGCATCTATATCCACGTGCCGTTCTGCGCATCGAAATGCGGATACTGCGCCTTCTATTCGCTCCCCTCCCCCAAAGCCGACGCCGTTGATTCATATTTGAAAAAGTTGGCCCATGATTTCAAGACTTCCTCACATCTCTGCGGAAAACTCGACAGCGTTTTCATCGGCGGCGGAACACCGACTTTCCTGTCGGCAGAAAATCTCAGAACTCTCTTTACTCTAATTCACTCCTATTTTCATATTTCCGCGTCCGCGGAAATATCAATCGAATGCAATCCGGAAACCCTGACCTCTGAAAAAGCCCGGATTATTGCGAACTTCGCAAACAGGGTCTCCCTCGGAATTCAGTCGTTCAATCCAAAGTTCCGGAAGATCCTGGGCAGGCAAGGAGCCGTTTCCACTATTGAAAAGGCCATATCACTCCTGATGAAAAATGAAATCACCAACATCGGCTGCGACCTGATTTACGCGATACCGGGACAGACACCCGATGACTGGCAAGACGATCTTGAAAAAGCGCTTTTACTCCCGCTGAATCACATCTCCGCATATTCTTTGACCCTCGAAGAAGGCACTCGACTTGCGGAGAAAAACTCGAAATTCGAAACTCGAAATTCGAAACTTATAAAAACTATAAATTCAGACGACCAACAACCGACGACCGACGACTCTTCTATAGAGATGTGGAATCTTGCCGAAACTGTTTTAAGGAAACAAGGGTTCCACCGTTATGAAATCTCCAACTATGCCAACCGCGGTTTTGAATGCAGGCACAACTTGGAAATATGGTACGGAGACAAATATTTCGGATTTGGACCCGCGGCCGCATCCTTTGACGGAAAGAAGCGCTGGACAAATGTGAGCGACCTTACGGAATGGCTGTCAGGGACAGACCCTGAGCTTGATTTGATACCTCCGGAGAAGCGGGCCCGTGAAATATTTGTGATGGGGCTGCGAACTTCACAAGGCTGGGACAAGAAACAGTTTCATAAAACAACCGGATCCAAGGTAGAGACCTTCAACTCCGAGCTGGATAAATGTATCACAGGCATCTTGCCTGTGGATTCCGAATTAAAATTCCTGTTTGATGAACTGAAAGCACAGAAGCTCATCAGGGAAACCGAAGATAGGATATCCTGCACACGGAAGGGCCTCCTGCTGTGGAACGAAGTCGCAGAAAGCCTGATTTAAAACTAGCGTACTTTGTCTCAAGCAAGTCGAAATAAAATGTAAAGGATTTCGAATGGCAAGTCTGCCTAGCTCCGCTAAGATGATGCTAAAGCATCTCCTTATTCCAGCCAAGCCAGATCCAAATCAAAAACAGGCATGATTTCATTCTACGTATTTGAGATACATGACATTAGAGGCGTTCGACGCAAGCCGTCCGAGCCACAGCCTCGATCGCGATGGCGGATACTCCGGCACCGAAATCAAGGTCTATATTCTCCATAGTGTCCTTCGTGTCATGATAACCCGAACGGTTGATGTCGTAGTTCTCCATGAAAAGGACAACCGGCACGCCGGCGTCTGAAAAAATCTGTCCGTCGCTGTTGAACAGGGAGCTCTTCATGTCGTAATGAGGACGGATTTCGCCATGCAGGTGCGGACAAGGCGCAATCCCGGGGACAATATCCGGATCTGAGCTTTTTGCACCACGCTGCGAATCCCTCCTTTCATCAGATACATTGACGCGTTTTGCGTTTTCATTCCATAGTTCATTGGCGTTGTGCGCGTAACGGGCAAGATTAAGCGATTCAAATCCGTCTCCGGGTGATATCTGGAACACGTCAGGATCGTGGGCATTATTGTGTGCAACCATGTCAAGAACGAATACCCCTTTTACTTCAACCCCTGAAAAGTCTGTTTCTCCGGATGATGAGCTTAGCTTCAGGTTCTTCCTGACCAAGGCCTCGCAGAAATTCCGGGCTCCGAGACAGTCCGCCGGAAACTCTTCACCGGTAAGATGCAGAATCCAGATGTCCCTTTCGAGCTTTCCCTCCTTAGACAGCTTCAGGAATACCGGAGCTGCAAGAAGAAGAGCCGCAGTCGCAGAATGGTTGTCATCAGCGCCCTTCGCTGCGATTCTCGCACCGGTGCCGCCACGTTTCCTGTAATACATGTCCTCCTCGTAGGCGGTGTCATAGTGATCCGCCATGACCACGGCCTCTTTTCTGTTTTTGCCGGGTATCACTACGAGTATGTTCCTTTCGTGTTCACTGCCATCCCTGTTGTGCAGCCATCCGTTGTAGAATGGATAATCCGACTCCGTACGCCATTTGAAACTATGCTCCCCGCATACGGCCATTCCATTCATTCCGGCCGAATCTATCGAAGCCTGATGCCGCTCTATAAGATAACTGCCAAGCGTGTTAAGATCGCGCCAGTCGTGCTTCAATTCCTTTTTCGTCGCCTCGTCAAGCATAGTGTCCGCGCTGTTCTTGTTGATGAAACGCCCATGTGCGAGAGTCGCTATTGTGTTCCAGTATTTCTCCTCATATTTCCGCGTTGCGGTTTCACTCAGCGTTATTCCATGCAATGCTCCCGATGTCGGATTTGCCGACTCCCCGGTTTCTGGAGTGATTATCTCTTCAATGGCTGAGCGCATTCTTGTCCCGTTTTCAGGACTGTCGGCGCGCCCCGGAAGACTGGCAAGCCATGTGTCGAGCGTATCTGTCTTTGAAAGTCTCAGTATTCTCCTGGCGAAGCGTCGTGACAGAGTTTTCTCACCGAACAGCTCCCAGGAATGAAACAGTTTAAGGCAGTTTATCGCAGTCTGATAACGGTAATGGTCCGTGGCGCTTTTGAAATGGAGTGATGCCGACAGCCAGTTTTCCCGTCTGCTGAATTCAGGAATCAGCTCTATCGGTTTTCCCATGTCCGGCTTCTCAGCACTATATGCGGTCAGGTACCCATTGAACGATTCAAAATCAA
Source organism: uncultured Victivallis sp. (assembly GCA_964540865.1). Classification (GTDB taxonomy): domain Bacteria; phylum Verrucomicrobiota; class Lentisphaeria; order Victivallales; family GWF2-50-93; genus GWF2-50-93. Next base: position 2,845 of record CAZION010000217.1, on the reverse strand, counting down.
AAACTGGAGATGGGCAATCTTTACTGCCACGGCAATACGCGACAAGGGGGCGCTGCCAGAAAACCTCATGCCCGCCGCATCTCATCGGAGGATAACAGAACATGTATTCATACAGTCCTCCCTTGAAGACTTTCCCTGCGGCGTTCAAAACATCCTCCCTGTTTGCAGAGGGACCGTCAAGGATGAGTTCGCCGTTCTCCGCGAATATCCTGCTGTTACGCGCCATCGGTTTGTCGTACAGGCCAATTATCTCCGGGTTATTGCTGAAAATGCACTGTAGCGTTTTGATATCCTTGTCCGTACTCTCTTCAATATCGGTATCGTATCTGTTCACACGGTTGAAACGATGGGTTCTCCTGTAGGTGTCGATGAGGAGTTCCGGATGAATGCCTTTCCTTTCATTTTCCGTTATTGAATCAAAGAGCCAGCCGGACTGCTGAACCCAGACCCCATAAGGCGGATGATGCCTCCTGAGGAGGCGAAGAAGAGGCAATTGCTGCGACCAGAGGAATTCCTTCTGACGGTTCCTGAAATGCGGGGAACCCCAGAATACCAGACTTCCCGGGAACGGCAGAACATTTACCTTTCCGCCCAGATAACCGGCCCTGAGCGATTCCGGCCACTCGGAAAAGGGGCGGAAAGTCAGAACATATTTCACCTTGCCTGGAAGCTCGCCTCCGGACCAGATGAATGACTCGCACCATTGCGGATGCTTCTCAGGGGTGTAATATGGAAAATCCGCGTCAGGGACAGTCGGGAGGATGCAAAATCTTTCAGAGAGGAATTCGTCCGCAGACGAGAAGTTTTCATCATATGCGGCTTTCAGGAAATCAGCAAAAACATGACGCGACTCGGACGCAGCCCTTTCAATTCCTGACGAATCACGAAAACTCTTCCAGAACGCCATTTCCGGCCCCTGTTCACTGCTTCCAAAGAGAGTCCATTGAACACGTCCCTTGTCGTCCTGCGTCTTGGACAGCGAGAGCGGAAGGATAAAAACAAAATCCTTTGCGGAGAAATTACCGGCATGCGCCGACAGTTCATCGGGCCAGTATTTGTTCCCGCCAAGAATCCTTCGCTTGTGTCCGGTCAGGAAAGGGCTCGGTTTTCCGTTTCCGAGGTCAACGATGGAATTCACGATGTGACTGCATATATCTGCGAGCCCAGGTCTGAGCTCGCAGTGTTCTTCGAATTCGGAAATGTTCCAGCAGTTCGGGGAGTCCTGACGAAAAAAGGTTTCATCCAGCATGCCGGATGGTTTTATTCCGAAACGTGGCGACGGCATGAATTCTGAGTAGGCTGGAATTGTGAACTTCCCGTTCTTTTCCAAACAAGGTAAGCCTCCGAGTATTTTTCCCCAAGCATTTATCATGGATTTTCCTATTTCAAATATTGCCAGCAACATGAATTTTGGAACTTGGAATTTCCGGTCTGAGTTCTTGCTTGCGCATCCAGATCAGCAGGAAAATCATGAACAGAGGGCATAAGGTGGCCAAGGAAAGTCCCCAGCGGAGGCTGGAATAATCCGAGGTTACTCCCACCAACCACGGCATGAAGACACATCCGAGATTGCCGAAGGCTGCCAGAAAGCCGAACATGGATGCACCGCCACGCGGGAAATGATCCGCCACCACCCCCAATGTACTGGGCCATAGACAACTCCCGGTGATGCCTACCACCATGCAGGCGGTCAATGCAACTCCAGGCCACGGAGCAAAGCTGCACACGAGAAACAGCAGGACAGACCCACAGCAGCAGAAGAGAAGAACCGCATAAGGATTTACACGGTTGCCCAGAAGCCCCACGAAAATCCGCCCTATAGCCATGGCCAACGAGAAGAACAGCAAAGAAAGTCCGCTGACCCATTTGGAAAAGCCGAGGGTTGTTTCCGCATAGGCCGGCAACCATTGGGCCAACCCCATTTCAGCCGCACCCCCGAGAAAGATAGCCATCAAGGCTACATGAAAGAAACGGATTTTAATCAGATCCCGAAGCCGCAGCCGTTCCGTTCCAGAAGTGATTAAATTCGGCATTTTCATGACGGCAAAAGCAAACATCACCAAGGCCGGAAGAAGTGCCAAGCCAAGGGAAAGTGTCCGCCAAGCCAACCCCATCTTCAACGTCAACGCACCGAGTAGAACTGTGACCACCGCGCCTGTACAATAAAAGGAATGGAGCCAGTTCATGGCGGACGTCCGCCGATGCGGTTGCAGCGCACAGACAATAGGGCTCAATACCATGTCGAGAATTCCAGCGCCGAGTCCCATGACGAAAACAGCAAGACACACACTCCCGTAATCCTGCGAGAGACCCAGGCAGAGCAGGCCTAGGACAATCAATCCGTTGCCGACAATGGTAAACGGTTTAGCACCCAGGCGGTCGGCCAGAGGACCGGTGACGAGGATGCCCCCCACTAGTCCGACGAAAGTGATGCCGGCCAGCCGCCCCAATTGTTCATTGGTCAGGCCCTGAACTCCGCCAAACTCATGGCTGAGCGTGGTCAGGAACACCGGCAGGATATTGATGGCGATCGCCAGGCACATCATGCCTGCATAATTGACAGCCAACCCATAACGGATGGAATGAATCACAGGAACGTCCTTAACTTTAATTAGGCGGCCCCCCAGTCATCCGACGGGGCAAGAGGGCCGCAACTTTTTTATAACTTGAACATCGAACACTGAACATCGAACTTCCAACTTCGAATGCATTCGGTTTTAATTCAATGTTCGAAGTTCAAAGTTGAATGTTGGATGTTCAAATTCCTTAACGTTTAATTAGGCGGCCAAAGGCCGCAACTTTTGAACAATCGAATATCGAACAGCCGAATTACGAATTAGAAATT
>CAZION010000216.1:0-9640 GCA_964540865.1 uncultured Victivallis sp. | reverse complement strand
CTCGGTGAATGTGGAGGAGAAATACTTTATGTCGCCGCTCATGCCGTAGGTGTCGTTGAGGCCGTTTCTGTCGGGATCATTGTAAGTGAACTTGTAGAGGGCGTCGTGGAATTCATCCAGTGTTTCCGGTGCATGGTCATAACCTATGTTCGCCAGCCAGTCCGCCCTCCATATCCCGGTCTTCGGATAACGCCCTTCTGGCCAGAGAAGAGGTATCCCGTAGTTTTTACCTGTCTTTTCGTCATATGTGCGGGACCAGGCATTCGGCGCGTATTTATTGATAAGTCTCACCATATTCGGTGCATGCTTTGCCAGCAGCTCGTAAGGCAGTTCCATAAGGTATCCGTTCCATGCGAGCTTCTTCTGGGATACGAGGCAGTCGAAGAAATCCGGAATCTCCCCTGAAGCCAGGATGAGCGGCATCTTCTGGGAGTAGACTGAGGGATCCACCTTGATGATGTCAAAAGACGCGTTGAACTTGTCCTCCAGCCATTTCCTCTTCCATGTCCCCTTTTGTCCGAAATTGTGCAGGAGCAGCATTGTCCTGTAGTCATAATGACGGGAGGGATCGTCTTTGACGGTTTCCCAGTTTATTGATTTATGGATAATGGCCTGTGCCCCGGCCGATGAAGTATTCGCCGAAGGTGTCGCTATCAAAAAAAATATCACCACTGCCAATGGTATTGATATCAGAAATAATATTTCACGAAATGACATCTTGTCCCTATCAGTTTAACTCGACTCATAGCAGCATGTTAAAAAGCTGGTTCACAGTTTTGGCATAACATTTCGGTTATTTTTTTATTTGTATTTTCTTTCACTCCAGAGCCTTGTAATCCCTGGGACTGCCGAGAGACATGAATTGTTTGTGTACGACAAACATGAGGATTAAAGCCATGGCCGCTATCACGGATGCCATGATGAGCGATCGGCAAGCGAGCCGAGGAAATAGGCCAGACCAAGGGAAATGCAATAGGTGATGGCGAAATACTTGCCTAAGCGTTCCATGCTGACCCCGAGGCTCTGGGCGAACGCCACGCCAGCTCATGTCAAAATGTAAAACTGGATCCTCGCCTTCCTTGAGTTTTCCCTGTTCAATGTATTTTTTCGTGGTCTCCGGCCATAATCCGTCCCCGTGCGGGAAAAAATCTACAGGTTTGTTCGCCAGCGAATTCAAGAAGCGTTCCTTGTGCGTCATAAATTAAATCCCCTTGTCTTTATTGTGCTTCCAATATCATTTCCGAGTTGAGACCGTCAACTGCCATCACCAGTATGACGGTATTCCCACCACTGGGAGGTTCGAGCTTTACCTCTGACCGTTTTACTCCCATCACTTCCACCACCTGCTTCAGGGCCCATTTGCCTTTCAATGTTATGCGGACCGGAGTTGGCAGGGAATAACTGAAAGGATTGTCCGGGGTACGGTCCATATGCAGGTCGGGATCGGAGAGAGCAAGTTCCAATTTCCCCCCATTGTCTTTCAACTGGGTCATGACGAGACAAGGCGCGTCGGAAGCAAGGACAGGGTCCGCTCCCTCGGTTTGCGCAGCACCGAAGAAAGCGTAACCTGTGGCTCCGTTTACCTTATCCGTGACCACTTGCACGTTCTTTTCATCCTGTAAAATCTGGATGGGTGCGGAAGCACCAGTCATCTCTTTAGCGAATTTTGCCATGCTGCCCGGCTGTGGGTTGAGATAATAGATGAGCCCGTATTGACCGTCGGCATTCTCCAATTTATCTCCATGTTCCACGTACAGCCGGGTCATGTGGCCCGGGCGGCCAGTATCTGACAGTTCCCCATCTTCCCGGCGGATCCGTTGTCCGGGGAAAATCCAAACGCCTAGGGATCCATCCCGGGTTTCCGCCCAGGGCATTGTTTCGCTGGCCAATCCGGAACCTAAATCCTTCCAGTTTATTCCGTCCCCTCCCAGAATAACGCCTGGCTTTTCGGGGGACGATCTTTCCTGAAGGATTCCGGTGAACACGTGCTGTTTTGCTCCTGCGCCGATGTCGCGGCCCAGCGCAACCACCATGCGGTCGAAAGTAAAATAGCTTTTTCGGAAACTCAGGTCTTTGGAAACGGTTTTGCCGTAATGCTTGACATTGGACTTGGCATTGAACTTCTGGACAAAAACTCCGAAGTGCTTGCCGAGAGTCACCCCTCCGACAAACGGATCCGAACCACACTGGTAGTACACCTGATTAAGGTTCTTCCATTCCGTCTCCAACGCTGTGACGCAGGGGGCGTAACTGGGATGATATCCTTCCTCCATGCGCAGTGGAGCATCATTATTGCGGGGGTCCTTTGTATAACGGAGGCATTGCTTCTTGCCGTCGGCCCAACTGGCGTGAATCTGCCCCATGCGGGTGAGTCCTAAACCGCCGACGGTATAGAACAAAAATCCATCCCGCACATATTGATTGTAATAGAAATACTTCGAAACACCCCTCATGACGAGAGACCAGTCATCCAGTCGGCGGAACTGTATCCCCCCATAGCTGAGGGTGACGAGGGCGTCAGTCGGGCTTGGGGGACGTATCCCATCTTTTTCAAATTTATCCACCACGGCCTTGCTTGCCAGGGCCTGTTCGGAGACTTCCGGTTTCCCCACTGCGCTTCCAGTATCCACCACAGACTGTACTGTCTGCTCATAGACTCCATGATTCTGAATCAGCCCGAGGACGGCGGAGGCGAACTGCGGTGCAATGCGCAAGCGGCCGTCGGGTGTTCCGCTTCGTGCCAGGTTGAGAAGTATCCCGTAGGCGGAGGTTCCCCCTTCAAACAGGTCTGGCGGGCCGTAGCTCGCATCACGGAATATCACCATTTGATAAATTTCACCCATGTGGAAGAGGCGCTCATGAGCCTCCTTCTCGATGCGAAAAGGTGTACCGCTGAACCAAAAGAGTACATCGCTGGCCCCCCTGAAGGCCCCCTTCCAGCCGTAGTTGTCCAGGCGATTTCCCCAGTGGTGGAACCAGGAACCGTCGGGCTTGAGTGTACCGTTAGCACCGGGAGCATAGGCGAGAGCCACCCGGGAAAACCAGAGACTGAACTTTTTCAGGTTTTCCGCTTTTTCCCTGGTATCGGGGTAGATGAGCAGCGTCAGTACGGCTGAGCGGCTGGCGGTATTGAGATCATCAGCTGTGGTTTTCCAGAGAAACTCCACCGTCCCCGGATCCACCGTTGGTTGGAGGGTACTCTTGTTGGAACCGTTGGTACTGGCCGCCTGAGAAACCTCAACGACTACCGGTTGAGTGGCGACGGGAATTGGTACTGGCGGCTTCTCCCATACAGGCAGATTGGCAATGGCCTGATCCACGCAGTATTGCATTACAACCTGCCTGGAGATAGGCTCCAGAAGCCCTTCCGCCTCCAAAGCATCGCGACCGTAATACACCCCTTCCACAAAACCCCGGCCATTGTACCATGCGGACGGTATGCAGCCGTAGGTTACCGCCAGACGGACAAAACCGACCAGGCAGGTGCGCAGGCGGGCCTTCTGCCCTGCATCCTGGCACTGGGCGTAGGCAAAACCCAGGTCTTTAAGGGTTCTGCAGAGTTTCTCGTTTTCAATGTACATGTAATAGCTGCTGCTGTCGGTTCTGGTATCGCCGGGTGTGGCCCGGTAGTAGGGGATGGGAAACTCACCGTTTGCAAAAGTGCCTTTGCTTTCTATTTTCCAGGAGGAATACCAATCCTCGAAGGCCTTGACCCTGTTTTCATCCAAGCGGGCGACAGGTAATACGGGCGGGATTATCCGTTCCGCAATAATCTGGAAAGCCCGCTTTTCTTCTGCGGAAGCAGCCTCCGATTCACTGCCCGACTTCCTTTCATAAAAGACGGTGGGCTCTAAAATACCCGGTGTCTGGAAACCGCCCCCCCGGGGGTTAAGCATCAAAAAAACATTGTCAACATACACCAAAAGGGCCGGCCCTTTCTCCCGAACAAGGCGAATCTTCCCGATGACTGTGCCGTCAGGCAGTTGCGGCATCACGGAGAGCATGTTCCACCCGGCTTTGTGCAGGTAGAACGAAATATTGAACAGTGTTTTGCCGTCTTTCCCCTCCAATTCCAATCGGAAGGCCGGAACCGGATCCTGTTCATTCCGGGATTCCAGGAACAGCCCCAGAGACATGCGGTATTTTGCGGTGGCAAGACCCGGCACGGGTTTTTGAATTAGGGTCATTCCCGCGTTGAAGGAGAGTGCTCCCTCTTCCCCGGTGTGCCACAAAAGTGACTGGTTCCGGGTCATGAAATGTTCCCTGGAGACTTCCCCGCGGCTTCCGGAAAACTCCACTCCTTCAAGCGGTATTCCCCCATCGAAATCGTAGAGTAGTTCGCGGTCGGGCTGGAACAGGATGGCCCGGCTTTCCACGTCACCGGTATTTCCAAGGTGCGCGGGAATGTAATTGCCGTATGCCGCAGTTCCGCCTGCAGCAGCGGTGTTCAGCATGGACAGTTGCGCAAGCAGCACAACGGTAAATACGAGATATGGTATTTGTTTCATCCTACAATATTTTAATTCGATTTTTCCCGCCTGACTCAAGAGACTTTTCAAGTTTTTGTTCATAAACTCGCACCTCCTATCTTTTTATTTGATTTTTCCATCTTCATTTCTGCCTTCTTTATTTATAATGTTGGATATTATATCTTAAATCAAGGCAAGGGGCAATGCTGAAAAATATCAATAAAATATTGGAAACTACCAAATCGAACAGCCGAACAGACGAATTACGAATATCCTTCGATAAACTCAGGACAGGTCGAAGTGTTAGACAAGGAATGAATCGGAGAGTCGGCGAATCGGAGTTGAAGATTGTTGGAGTATGTTCACGGCTTTCCTGTTCCACGACTCTTTATAATTAAGCATGCCGGCAGGATGCCGGCGTTCCATTTAGAATTTTCTCGGCCCCCATATATTTCTGTAATACTTCCGCCAGTCGAATCCAGTTTTCCGCCGAGTTTGCCGGAAAAAGATAATTTCAAGTATTTTTATGATAGTTTTCAGTATTGTGGAATCTCTTCCGTTGTCATATAATAAGGAGGTTAAGATAGAGTATTAGGATAATATCCTTCAGGAAATTTAAAATTTGATATAGCTGAATAAAGCAGGAAACATGAGAAAAGATAATTCTAATGTTGAAATCCAGTCCATACCGACCTTAGGCATTTCAAATTGCCGATTGAATATTGTAAATCAAATTGCAGAGCCTGTCACTTCCAATGTCCCTGTGTTTAAAATCGTCAATCGTATATCGTCAATCGTATATCGTTTCACCCTTATTGAACTTCTCGTTGTGATTGCGATAATTTCAATACTGGCGGCGATGCTCCTGCCTGCGCTGAAGATGGCGAAGGAAGTAGCCTATGGTGCCCGCTGCGCCAACAACCTGAAGACGATAGGCAGCGCCACATTTCTCTATTCGGACGACTACAACGGCTACGCACCTCCCGTAAGTACATCTACATCCAACTGGTACGGCAAGTGGTATTGCCATCTGGTTTCGCGTTCCGAGTTTACTCCCGGCGGGGATTATATAAAAGGTTCGTCGGACTTCTACGACAATATTTTCCTTGACATGCCTCCGGCGAAAGGCAGGAATTTTTCGTCCACCCCGTTTGTGACGATGGGATACGGGATGGTTACACAGAATGTCTACGATGGAAATAAGGGGTATCTGAAAATACAGAGCATCTGGAAGCTGGGAAAACCTGACAAGCTGATAATATTTGCTGACAGCGCCACTATGAGCGACTACACAGCAGTTTATGATGCAGGCGCCCGCGGTTACGCCATAAGGCCCAGTCGGGATCTCCACTGCCGGCATGTCGGAAACAAGGCAAACGCTTTTTTCGCGGATGGGCACAGGGAGCCAATAGGCCGGGATTTCATGACAACGGCGTATAACGAATATTGGAATTTCTGGGAAGGTGCAAAAAACTGGTGAATCAATGGCTCGAAGCATGCAATTAAATAATAATCAAGGACAAATCAAAATGAAAGGATTGAAAAATATGAAAATGCGGATGCTCGCAACCGTGCTCATCGTTGGCGTATGTCTTTCGATGCAGGCTGACGATGCGGCTTACAGGAAGGCCCTGTCGGAGGCTAAGATGGCTGAAGCTGAAAAGAAGGCGGATTCCGCCTATTTTAGGATGGGACAGATGCTGTATGATGAGAACAAATATACGGACGTGCTCAAGGAGTTCTAGGCCGCACTTGTGAATTCACCGTGCGGTCCAAGCGGCTGTTCAGCGGCAAAAAGAGGAAAACACGCGGACAATATTGTAATCGAAACTGCAGAACATATAGACATCGCCACCGTCAAACATACTGGCATGTTACATCGCATGAGCATCTCCTGTATTTAGGAACTGGACATAAAATTAGATATTTTCGCTTCAAGAATAGGTCTGCAGGTTCTCGTAGACATTCAATGCATATTTGAAATCTTCGAGCCGGACATCAGTCGAAATGGAATGGTCTGATCCGAATATGAATCTTGCGTTTCTCTCCTTCATTCCCGCTTCTGACTATTTTCCATTCCTGGGCCTCTTCGAGAATTTCCTTATTTTCTTTTTGGCATGCCAGTCGAACCAGCCGCCGCATCCTGTCATGTCAAAGGGGAATACGTCGTTGGGGGAGCAGGGCTTGCCCTCCTTGTCAGTGGGATATCCTTCAGCAATCCATTTTCCCATGGCGTCTCCCCACGGGCTGTCGTACAACGGGATGAAATCTGACTTCTTTTTCCTTAAAATACAATTAATGGCATCTTTTGGTCTCTGCATTAAGATATTCCTTTGATAGTATTTATTGTGTGTGCATATTATAAGTTAAATCAAGGTAGGTGGCAATGCTGAAAAATATCAATAAAATAATGGGAACTGCCAAAAAGGGGAGAGTTGATTTCGCAAATGCCGTCGACATGGGCGAGCCGTCCGCCAGGCCCCTGTCGAATATCGGGATCAAAGCTTGCGCCCTGTCCAGCATAAAGGATCATTATAAGATCTTAAACGACGGCAGCTCCCGGACTTCCATCGTACTCATCATATTCCTGATTGACGGTGAAGTTGAATTCGAAACCGACTCCGGTGATTTTTATGCCAAACCGGGTTATCTGTTGCTCTATCCCGGCAGCGTTCGACGCAGGCTGGAGCTGGTAAAGGGGGACAGATATACGGAACTCATGTTTTCTGTTGACGGCGCCGTCAACAACGCTTTCAAGTCACCCCAGGTCACGGTAAAAAAATCAGAGGTGATGCCGCAGATGCTTGATGCGTTCAGAGGCTATGTGCAGGAAACCAGCTTACGCAAATTCGACTACATGAAAGCGTCCACATCCTTTGCAAACCAGATGGGCGTTTACCTCGCACGGGAAATGCATTTTGACAATGCTCCGGCAAAATCCGTCATGGATTCCGCAATGGAAAAACTATGGGATGCGGTAAGACTCCAACCTCAAGAGGACTGGACCGTTGATAAAATGGCTTCGTTTGTCAATTCGTCTCCAAGCAATTTTTTCCGCATGGTTGAAAAGCAAAAAGGTTTCAGTCCGAAAAAATATGTCACGGAAATCCGCATGGAAAAGTCCAAAATGCTGATTGAAAACGGCTCCTACACCCTGAAGGACATAGCGGATGCGTTAGGATATTCAAGCGAGTATTCATTTTCAAACATCTTCTACCAGCATACAGGAATCAGACCCGGTGCATATGGCAGAAAGCAAACGGCAAAATCAAAATAGTTTGCCCGGTGTCATGCCTTCCCCAATCCTTTTATGACGGGCTTTCCATCATAAGGGAATGTGCCTGTTTATCGGCGCATTAGGCTAGCGGAAACAGTTTTCCCAATAATCTGTATAAATTGGTTCTACCGAGTTGTATAGCCTCCACTTAGTAGGCTCCGAAAACTCCTCGTGCCTCGGTTCCCTGAACTCATTCAGCACCGTGAGCACATCGCAGGACGGGATCGTCCCGACTTCTGCGACCTTTACCACCGTAATGCGTGCCTCGTTGATGGACACCCGTTCGCTCTTCAGCGTGGTTATCCGAACATCGCCTGCGCGATCTCCCTCTTGAGCTGAACTATTCTTGCCGACGAGACTGAGAACAGCCTTGCGATCTCACCTGTTCCGAAGCCAAGCATCATTTCCTCGACTATCCTGCGCTTACGGGCATCCAGTGTGTCAAGGAACTCTGCCCAATCAATGGCGCGGAGCACTTTGGATGCAGTATCTTCCTTCTTCGATTCCCAATCAGAGGTACTCCAGCAGAGGTTTACCCTCCTCAATGCTGCGAATTGCCAGCAGAGGCATTGAAACGCTAGCCAGAAATTGCCGCGCGCCTTGGGGAGATCCTTGGGCATCCAGCCATTCGGAACACTCGAATGAGTCGAGTTGCTCCACCAATTCTCCGGCCAAGGCTCGAGCCAGTTCTGGTGCATCGGCAGCTAAAGCCGGCAGTATAAAGCCTGTTCCGGTGGCCCAGGCCCCGCTGTCCTGATAACCTTGGGACGCTCCGCTCCAGCCGTCCGATGTCGCCACCTGCCGAGTGCATCCCCGGATGAATATCTTCTTTTGGTGCTCGCATATGAACTGCAGGATGCGGGCTTGCTGCGCGCGGGTCGCCAACGGATAAACGAGTCCATTACCCCAGACACTGAACATCCGGCCCGCCGAGGTGCCGCCAACGAACCCACCCGCATCCTCGTCATACAGGCGGTGCAGATTCGCGCGCAGACGTTCCGCCCGTTGCCTCCATTGCTCGCATACGGCAGGATCCACCACATCGGCAAAAAGCGCCGCCGCACGTTGAAGCCCTCGAAACGTCACGACACTTGTCATGAGGTCCAGGCCAGTCAGGCGAACGGTGTCATGAAACCCAAAGCCAACAACCTGCTCCTGGGGATCAGAATAGACAAGCCCGAACGAGAACGGAACCCGATCGAAGCTGCGCCGAATGACCGCTCCCCATGCCTCCTTGCGGGGAATTTCGTAGCCAAATCCAGTTGCGTAGTCCAGAAAACGCGTCCATGCCGAAGGCAGGTGAAGCGGCATCTGCATCGACAGAGGCGCTGTACCCACATGGCCGGGTGACATCACCGCCAGACCGCTGAACTCCACGCGATCCGGCACACACGGCAGATCCACGATGGCGTCCGTGAGCCAGTTTAGCAGCCCGGACCAGTCCAGGGTTCTCGACAACAAAGGGTCGGCTATGAACGGCCACATGCAGTCATCCGGCCACACTCCTTGATAGTTCGGACTAATGCACGGACGCATGAAAGTTACAGGACCTTGGCGATGCTGTGCCGCCGCAACCAACCGAGCCATGTGCGCAGTCAGCGCCGGACGAATGCCGTCTGCTATTTTCATACTATTTTACGCTCCCTTATCTTTGTGTTCTGATACCCGAACACGCTTTTCGCCACAAACGCCTTCAGGAGGCTGAGCCGGCTTTTCCTCCCGACCCCGTTCCACCGGAACTCCCAGATATATTTCCCAAGGTCTATTGCCTCTACTACTCTTACAAACTCCTTTTGCTTCCCGGTCAATTCCCCAATTTCGTCTTCAAGAACTGGCAAAAGCCACTTTTGTATGCTATTGAATACTCCTGAAAGAATTCCCATAAGCACTCTCC
>CAZION010000215.1:0-9681 GCA_964540865.1 uncultured Victivallis sp. | reverse complement strand
TTGGACATTCCGTGTTGGATATTGGATATTCAATTATTTTCATATTTTGTGTGTTGCCCCACTCAAAATGAAAACGAACCAAAAAACAATGATATGCCGGATATAGCTGAGCCCTTACGCAGAAGCGTTACGGCAAGAGGCCGAGCTCGCAGCCCCACCGATACGTTCCCGGTTTGATCATGTACTCTGGATGTACGTTCACTGTCCATCCGGTATCGCCACCCAGCCCCATGTGCCATCCATCCAGGGTCAGAAATGTTTGCTTTTTAGGTTTCAGTTCCCAGTAGTGACGAACTCCCGTCAAGTCCTCGGGCGCGAAGTGAAGGGCGCTGAAGTGCAGGAGCGGGCGTCCTGAGGCGCGTATGCCGGAGCCTGAGTCATCTGTCAACTCAACCCATCTTACATCCTCACGTCCGCCGCATTCACCGGGGAGGGGATATGGTTCCATCATTTCGGTCACAGTCCGTCCATATTCGTCAACCATGGCGCTTTCCTTCCGGTCGATGTAGTTCTCCCAGGGCCCGCGTCCGAACCAGCGTACATTCTCGATGCCGGCCCGCAACGCGAACAGCAACCCTATCCGCTGCACGAACGGAAATGCATCCGGGATGACCACGTTCTGCTCGATCTCAATCGTACCGTCATCCTTGACCAGATAGCGTATTTCGCAGTGAATCGGCCGTGTCTTGTCTGTCCCGGCCAGTTCGCTGACAGTGCGCAGCAGAGTGGAATGTGGGCTTAATGCGCTGGATTCAAAAACGAGCACACGGCGTTTCAGGTTGGTCAATCCGGAGCTTTCACACTGTTTCAAATAACTTGTTTTGTAGCCGAGCATCCAATCATTGTCCGTGGGCGCCCTATGGAATATCTCACGCGCAGGGGATGCCAATTGCTCCTGAGCCCCTTTCCGCCACGAGGTCAACCAGCCTGTGCTTCGATCCCATGAGGCGTCCCATCCATTGCCGTGCAGCACCAGCAGAGGATCTTTTTCCATGCCGGCCTTCGGGTCGGTCTGAAATACGGGAGCCGAATTTTGAAATTCGGGTGCCGCAACCGTCTTTGATTCCACAGGTAACGTGAACTGCTCCCATGTTACCACAAAACCGGACGGTGTCCACGGACGGTCTTTGTTGAGGACCGCCCGCAGATGCAGGAACCTCTCTGCAGTTGCAGAAGATGGGGAGAGTTCCGGAAGAGCGCACAGAATCTCTGATTTACCCCCAGGCAAAACTTCCGGGGCGGGGATTTTCCCTGAACTGATCAGCTTCCCGTCCTCCTTCACTTCCCAATGTATGTCGAGATGCGACAGGGAGCTGAATTGATACTTGTTCCAAATGGCCACCCTTCCTTTTGCGAGATTCGCAGGCAGAAAGGCGACCGGGGCCTGAACCTTCTTCACTTCCCATGCGCCCGGATGCAGATCCAGATCCGCCCCGACAATCCCGTTCAGCACCTGAGATGGATGTTCGCCTGATGCAGCATAATCAAAATTTTCTCCCAGGTCGTTTCCGTATCCCAGCACATTCCGGCCGTCCGGAAGCGTGAACCGCAGGGATTTGTCGGCCCAGTCCCAGATGAAGCCTCCCTGGAATGACGGATAACGGTCCACGAAATCCCAAAATTTCCGGAAGTTACCTGTTGCGTTCCCCTTGGCATAGGCATATTCGCACAGGATCATCGGGCGTTTTTCAGCGGCAGTTTCCATGACCCGCCGCACCCATTCCAATCCGGGATACATCGGCACCATTATGTCTGTCGTCTCTGGTCCGGGATCTCCGCTTTCATATTGAACCGGACGTGTCGGATCGGCCCAGCGTATCCAGTTCGCCATGGCGGCATGGTGAGGTCCATTTAACGATTCATTTCCGAGCGACCAGAAACAGATGCAGGGATGGTTCCTGTCGCGCAGGACCAGGCGTGTCGCACGTGAAAGGTATGCACCCGCCCAGGCCGGATCCTGGCTGAGATCTCCCGCAACCCCGTGGGTCTCAAGGTTGGCTTCATCAACCACGTACAACCCCAACTCGTCGCAAAGGTCATACCAGAGCGGGTCATCCGGATAGTGGCAGGTCCGCACGGCGTTGAAGTTGAGTTGTTTCATGAGGACGATGTCGCGTCGCATGTCGTCCTCGGTCACTGCCCGGCCGTGATCTGGATTGAACTCGTGCCTGTTTACTCCCCGCACCACCATCCTTTGTCCGTTGATGAGAACTTTTCGGTCCCTGATTTCAATCTGGCGGAAACCAACACGGCAACTCTCGTAATCGATCGCCGTATCCATTTCGTCGCGCAGGATCATGACCAGCGTGTACAAATACGGGTCTTCTGCCGACCACTGGCGTGGTGCCGGAACAGTGATTGAGACTGTGGCGGCGCCTTTTTCCGGACTGCGTTGATACATGTTCGTGATTTCACTGAAGACGGCGTGGGACGGTTCGAGTAGAACCTGTTTCCCATCGGCATCGTACAGGACGAATTCGGCTGAATACCGCGAAAACTCAGGCTCATTGCTTTTATGACGAGGACATGAGGGGCGATTGAAATCCGCACGATTTCTCCTCAGGTGCTGGATATTGGAGATAAAGGCGGTGGCCTCGAGTGTGGCGTTCTTGTAGTCGCTGTCGAAAACGGTGCGGACGCGGTAGTCTCGCAAATGCGCCGGAGGCTTGCTGTAGATATAAACGTCCCGTTGAATTCCGCTCATCTGCCAGTAGTCCTGATCCTCCAGATAGGTTCCATCGCTGTAACGCATGACCTGCACCGACAGCGTGTTTGCGCCGGGACGGAGATAAGGCGTTATATCGAACTCCGCCGAAAGACGGCTGTCCTGACTGTATCCGACCTGCCTTCCGTTGACCCACACATAGAACGCCGAATCCACCGACTCGAAAACTAGGAAGGTTGTACGTCCCTTCCAATCTGGCGGCACGGAAAAGGTTCGCCGATAACAGCCTGTCGGATTTTCTTCCGGGACAAACGGGGGATTGGGCTGAAAAGGATATACGCAGTTTGTGTAGATAGGGCGATCCCAGCAACCTTTCTGAAGTTGCCAGTTTCCTGGGACGGAGATTCTGCCCCAGTCAGCCGTGTCGAAAGAATCGTTCCAGAACTCAGCAGGGACTGTGAGTGGAGAACGGGCGAGGTGGAACATCCACTCCCCGTTTAGCGGCTGGAGATACCGGGAAAGACGCCGGTTGCATGTTTGAGCCTGCACCGCATCTGCGTATGCGCCCAGCGGAGCATGCATGAGCTCACGGTTCTTTTCGAGAAGCTGCGGGTTCTCCCAGTCAAACATTGTCTTCTGGATCATATTCTTAGCTCCTTTTTCAAAAAATTATTTTCTTTTGCTCTGAAAATAACCAATGAGTCACGTAATATCAATACAGGATCCTGGAAATACATGGTCCCGTATGCTAATTTCCAATGGTTAAGCTGATTGCAAAATACAAGAGAATGTTATTGCGGGAATGCGTCTTGTTGGTGTTCACAACTTTAGTGTGTCTTGGTATTTATTGTTTTAGACACGCTAAAGTCATGGATCCCGGGGCGCAGGCGCTCGGGACCGTGAACACCAACTTTGGCAATCAGCTTTAAAAAGGCGATTTTTCCATCGCCTAGTCCAACAAAAACAAGAACATCCGGTCTGGTGAAATGAATATGATGAAAAAGCCTGAAGTCAAAGCCGATCTTGACACGCCCTGCCTGATCATTGATCTGGATATTCTCGAAATCAACCTTCAGAAGATGAAGGAGCTTGCCGGAAAAGCCGGTAAATCACTGCGTCCACATGCAAAGACGCATAAGTGCTCCGCCCTTGCAAAAAAACAAATCGGGATGGGGGCGATAGGGGTTTGCGCAGCGAAGGTTTCAGAGGCCGAGGCGTTGACTGCCGCAGGTGTCGCTGAAATCCTCATAACCGGTCCAATCGCAACACAAAACAAGGTTGACCGCCTTGTCGCATTGCTGGCGAAGTCGCCTTCACTTATGATTGTTCTTGACAATCCTGCTGTAGTCGATATGCTCGCTGCCACATTGCGGGAAAACAGACTGTCAATGGATGTGCTTGTCGATATTGACATAGGCCAGAAACGCACAGGTGTCCTGCCGGGATCCGCCGTCGCTTTCGCCGACCATATACTTTCACAGCCGAACCTCCGCCTTCGCGGTATACAGTCTTATGCGGGGCATGTCCAACATATGAAATCATATGTTGACAGACGAGCCGAATCCCTCAAGTGCCTCTCTCAAGCTGTGGGAGTCTTCAAGGAATTGCGTTCAAAGCTGGGGCCGAATCCGATATTCAGCGCCTCCGGTACAGGAACGCATGACATAGATCTTTCCATCCCCGAAACAACTGAACTCCAGGTTGGATCATATGTCTGCATGGATGCGGAATATCTGGCAATCGGTTCAGAGTCGGACGAAAGCCGCTTTACCGCATTCGCACCGGCGCTGCGGCTCGTCACCACTGTGGTCAGCGCCAACCAGAAAGGTTTTGTCACAGTGGATGCCGGACTGAAGTCCCTCTACAGGGACGGCGCCACTCCGCGAGTGCTGGAGCAGTCCGGTCGTCAACTGCGTTATGACTGGTTCGGTGATGAATACGGGAAAATATCCTATGATGAAACAACTCCCGTTCCTGCCGTGGGTGAATTGTTTGAACTTGTGACCTCCCACTGCGACCCCACTATAAATCTCTTTGACAAGTTTTACCTTACGAGGGGCGATGAGCTTGTAGGTTCGTGGACAATAGACCTCAGAGGGTGCAGCCAGTAGGATTTGGAGATTTGGAGATTGGGAGATCTGGAGATTTGGTGCCTGACTCCTGACTCCTGACTCCTGACGACTGACGACTGACGACTGACGACTTGCTCTCTTTATCTTATATTCAGCCCTCGCAGAGGGCGGCATATTGTAGCCCCATGCGTTAGCGTGGGGGATGATGAAATGAGAAAAAACAAGAGCCCCCGCAGGGCGGCGACACAAATTAACTCGGGATTTTTTTATGAGATGTTTTTTTTGTGAGAATATAACTGATGCCGGAACGCATGTTGCACTTCCTGAGAGGGAGGAGCAGCACCTCTTTAAAACCCTGCGTGGCAGGACTGGCGATGTCGTAATGCTTATTGACGGCAGGGGAACGATTGCGTCGGCCAGGGTGGAAGACGGCAGGAGACTTTCCGTCATGGAGAAAAGCACTGTGGCTGAACCTGAAATTAAAATCCACCTCTTCATTTCCCCGCCAAAACAGAATAAGATGGACCAGCTTCTGACCCAGTGCTGTGAAACAGGTGTTTGGAGCATAACGTTTGTAATTGCGGACCATTCGGTGGTGCGTCCGGAGGAGGGGGCTGTTCCGGAAAAATGGAATGTTCATCTTCTTGAGGGTTGCAAACAGTCTAAGAATCCTTTTCTTCCAAGGCTCGGCGAGGTAATGTCATTCTCGGGCATGATTGAAAAAATCAGGGAACTCGGAATCGCCGCGTATTACGGGTCTGTGGAGAAAACGGAATCTGTTTTCAGGAAATCCGGGATATCGGAGGCCGCATGGATCGTGGGGCCGGAAGGCGGCTTCAGTCTTGTTGAGGATGAGTGCATGAAGTCATCGGGATTTGTCCCGCTTAATATAGGGAGATGCATCATGAGGGTTGAAACTGCGGCAGTTGCCGGTGCGGTCATTTTAATGAATTGCGTGAAAGAATGCTGAATACAAAAATTACAGTGCATGGAATGAAAGGGTTCAGTAAACTTAGAATTATAATACTGTTCAGTTGCCTTTTTGTAGCCGTTCCCCTTGCGTACATCCTTTATACCGGGCATATGTGGGAGGATTTTTTCATAACTTTCAAGTACAGCAAGAATTTATGTGAAGGTAATGGGCTGGTATATGAAGCCGGGGAAAAGGTCCATGGTTTCACATCTCCAGCCGGAACACTGCTGCCGGCATTCTGTTATCTGGTGACGGGTGCCGATTCCTTTGAAAAGGCGATCTGGCTTTTCAGGATTCTCTTCTGCATTCCGGCATTTGCCGCTGCAGGTGTTTTTGTCCTTCTAGTCTTTCTGAAGGACAATACGATCCACAAGCTGACTCCGGCGGTGTTCGCAGGGCTGCTGTTTATAGTTGAAGCTAAGTCCGTGATGTTCTCAGTGAATGGAATGGAGACAGGCCTCATGCTTTTCTTCTTGGCCTGGTCGTTCTATCTGGTTAGCAGGGAGAAAATCGACTGGCTGCAGAACGGGGTCGCCTGGGGCGGACTGATGTGGACCAGGCCTGACTCCTGCATATACATAGCGGCACTCACTGCGGCATTTTTCATTTTCGGCTTTGAACGGCGGAAAGCTTTTGTCATTTCAATTCTGAAGTCCTCAGCGGTGGCTGCAGTCGTCTATCTGCCGTGGTTTTTATGGGCATGGTACTACTACGGTTCGCCGGTGCCAAATACTGTTTTGGCCAAGGAAGGCTTGAACGCTGGAACCAACGGTGTGCTTGTGATGTTCAATAATTTGATTGCGCGTCTGCCCTATACGACATCATGGATCTTTGCTCCAGTATATCCGCATTTCGGAGGCTGGAACCCCTTGATCTACATATTCTCCAGCGTTGTTGGTGTTTTTGCATTTATATATTGGATCATCCCTTATTCAGCAGGGGACAGGCTCGGCCGGGCTGCGTCTTTCGTGTTTTTCCTTATCTCAATCTACTTCGCCTATATGCCGTTCCCGTTTCCGTGGTATTTTCCGCCTGCGGCGATGATCGGTGTAATTGTTGTTGTAAGAGGGGTTTTTACACTTTCAAAACGTATGAAGAAGGAGGAGAACAGGGTAGCCGTCCCGGTACTATGTCTTTTTGGGGTATTTGTCCTTATGACAGTAAATCTCGTGCTGGCCTCATATCAGATGATGCTCCAGCAGAAATACATTGAAAACGGTACGCGTCGGCAGGTGGGGGAATGGATTAAACATAACACAGCCAGGACCGACACGATCTATGTTGAGGCCCTCGGATACATCGGATATTTCAGCGAGAGGAAAATGATTGATTTTCCCGGCCTTGTCTCTCCAGAGGTGGTGAAGCTTGTCAAGAAGGATAAACTGAACTATGCAACAGTTATTGATAGGCTGCAACCTGACTGGGTGGTTGTCCGCATGGAGGATTATTACTTGAATCTTCTACCGCGTTCTCCATATTTCAGGGGAAACTATAAGGAGATTATTGTCATTGACGCGGCTTATGGCCTCGACGCCTTGGGGTACATCCCGGGCGAAGGCTACCTCCTGTATGACTCATGCTATTATATCCTGAAGAAAAAGGACAGCGCTACGGCAACTATTCAATCCGGTAGGTAACGCAGGCTTGCGATGAAATACAGCAATGATGCCAGGAGTGCTGCAATGAACGGAGTCGCGAGCCAGCCGATGCTCACCTCGGTCAGTTTTCTGAAGTTTATAGTCTGCCCCCCTTTGATGATGCCTATTCCCAGTATCGCACCTATTATCGCCTGTGTGGTCGATACGGGAACTCCGATAATCGCATAGATGTGAACGGTCAGGGCCTGGGAGAAGACACATGTGAAGGCTGAAAATGCGTCAAGTTTTACAATTGATTTCCCTACAGTCATCATAACAGGTTTTGCATAGGTCAATACCCCGAATGCAATGGTGATCCCCCCGAAAACGGTGGCTTCCTTGACCGTCAGCATGTTGTGTCCGACAAATATGGCGCTGACATTTGCCACATTGTTTGCTCCAAGGGCGTATGCCCCGTAGCATCCTGTGACAATCAACAGTATGGACATCACGGGATCGTAAACGAAAACAGGCATGTTCAGTTTCCTTATAACAGCCCTGAAGACATAATAAAATATAAGGGTGAAAAGCATTCCACCTACCGGCGTGCCAATCCAGCAGATTATAATTTTTGTCATGCTTCCGGTATTGAGGGAGTTCTGGAGGATGCCGACTCCGGCGATTGCTCCTACAACTGCCTGTGACGTTGAAATGGGAAGTTTCATTACCGTTAGGAAGATGACCGCCAATGCCGCTGAAAAAGATACGACTATTGCCGTTCGTCTAGCTTTTCTGTCGGCTTTTTCCTGATCTATCGGTCCCGGGCTTGTGAAAGTCGTATCCTGCCGAAGTTCATGGCTCAAGGTGATTATGCCACGTTCACCGTCCGAGACAGCGCCTATCATGACAAATAATGCCGTAAGCCATATCGCCAACCTGTAACTCACCATCCGTGAGCTTACCGCAGTCCCGAAAACATTGGCTGAATCGTTTGCCCCCAGGCCCCAGCCCATGAAAAGGCATCCCAGATACTGTACGAAATGTGAGTACATCCAGTTATCTCCTGATTGAAGACTCAAGGGAACCTCAATATCCAAATTCCAAAACACATAATCAAAATTCAAACAAATTTTTATCTAGTTTTCTCATTTGCATAGTAGTTAACCCCGCAAGCAATGGAGCATCCTTCAGCACGGAACACCACTCAGGTTAACAGAATATACGATTTTGACTTGATGCTTTCATGACTTAAGCATATCGCCGCCAGCAATCAAGTCAAATCATCAAATCCAAATACTGTAAGCTTGCATGGGACCCTGTATGGAACGCAAGCACCATTGCCGGCGCTTGGAGCCGCCATGTTGGCGGCGATCCAGCCTCGGGCAAGATTGGCGCAGAACGAACAGTCAAAGCAATCTGGTGTTTCCCCGGGATGCTTCCTTGAATTTCAACGCCTTGATACTACATTCCGCCTAGCAGGGGCAGGGGGTGTTTGACAGGTGATTCCAGGCATCCGGCTTCGACTTGATGATTCAATTTCTGACTTGATGTTAATAAACTGTTCGAATAGAGATGCCAATTGAAGTTTCATTATCGGGAATTACGTTATTCTAAAATTCTGGAGGTTTCAATGACAGTCTTATTGCAGGAAGTGGAAAACATTACTATGAACAAATATATTCTGGGCTGGGGCTAGATTTTGAACGGGAAGTAAAAGAGAATATATTTAAAATTGCGGAAAACCCCGGGATATGGTCATTAAATGATGATGGAACAAGAAGATTCTCAACGAAAAGATTCCCATACCGAATAGTTTATCTCCTTCACTGCCGTCCCATGGATTATTGGATTGCTGGATTAATGGATTGTTGCAAATCAAAGAGTTATGCAAAAATCACCATATGGAATCCGAAATGCCTACTCTGAAATTTATCTTAAAATCCAGTATCTATGGTTTTTCTTGAACTCAAACCCAATAATCCAGCAATCCATAAATCCATTAATCCGTCATCCCGAGGGATGACTGTGTATCTCCTTCATGAAGATGTCATTTGGATTGTTGCTGTTGCTCACCATGATGATGAATCCTGAAGGGGTTGAGTGATACAGCCTGTGGTTTCAACCACAGGACATATATGAGAAAATGATTCGTCCTGTAGCGTCCTGTAGGGACGGAGTATGCTCTGCCCCTTCAGGGCAAAACAAGTTTTGGGATCCAATATCTATGGTTGAAACCATAGGCTTTATTGCCTAACGCATTCCATGCGTAAAGATAAATAAATCATAACGCCGTTATTAAAAATCAAAAAAGATATTATCTCACAAAGGCACAAAGTCGCAAAGGAATGAAAATAGGCAAAAGTTTTCGGAAAAGAGTTTGAGAAAGAACCACTT
>CAZION010000214.1:0-9782 GCA_964540865.1 uncultured Victivallis sp. | reverse complement strand
GGATGCTTTCTGCGGAGCCGAATCGTCATGGTCAAGGCTGTTTATTTTTCCCAGATCATCGGAGAAACCGGAAAAGCTGCAAAGGGCTATGCTTGACACCCATAAGATTAGTATTCTCATGATGCGGTTTTTAACTTTTGTTATGTTTTGCGTCAACGCCTGTGAATTCATAGTCACCTTTATTACTAATTCCATATTCTGAGTTCTTGAAATAAGCGATAAAAAAAGAGATTCCGTTTTGAACAAGCATTCTACCAACGATAATATTCGCTACTATTGCATGAAAATCCCGCCCAGGGAATGATGTCACCATCGCGTCTGATGTTTTCAACATGCCCATCTACCAATAAGACATTGAGACGATTCATATGCCGGGGGTTGGGTTTTGATGCGCCAGTCCAACTCCATGCTGCTGCCGAGTTGGCATCAAATCGAAATGCTGGGATGGAATCGCCGCCGATCCAGGCCGGCAAACCGTCAGCCATGTTAACAGATACTGAAGGCTTAACAAAACGCCATTGATTTCGAGGCAAATAGGTAACGCCGTCAACACCACCAATCCAAATGCTCTTATCTCCCCAGAGACGGTTATATGAGTAATTAAGTCCGCATATCGGTGGATTATTTTCTCCCGGACAGAGAAATGTTTTGCATGACACAGCCCAATCTCCGGTAGTACCTATGAAAGTCCTCGCTCCTGGGATATATCCACCTTTTATTATATCCACCGCCCAATTGCTTATTGGGGCATAGTAATACATTTGCGGCAACCAGCCGTTGTAATCGTCTGCGTACATGGCAATAACTAGACCGGTTTGTTTCAAGTTACTGCCACAGGCACTTTTCTTCGCTACCGCCTTCGCTATACCCAACGCAGGCAACAACATACTCATGAGAATCGAGATGATTGCAATTACGACAAGGAGCTCGACTAGAGTAAAAGCATCGCCGGTTTTTAATTTGCAATTCCCGATTGCCGATTGCGGAGAATTAGAAGAGCAGGCATTCCAGATTTTAGTTTTAATTTTCAAATTTCTCCTAACTCTAACCTTTGTGGAGTACCCGGTTCTCATGTCTACCGGATTATACTGGACAGAATGACGTTTGTCAAGATGTTTTCATGGATTTGATTGAAAAAGACAAAAAACCTGGCGCAGTCTCGGGTGTCCGGCGACTGGAATTCCGTAGAGACTGACCGGACATAATGGTCATGAGCGCGCCAGCAACCGCAAGGCCGCCGTTTGATGCCAGAATCTCATTTATCCCTTCAATTATCAGCATCATTCTTCATCCGATATAATCACATTATCCTTCAGCAATACGCCGTCATTACTGAATAGGTCTATTGCAAAAGGTTTCATGCTGGATTCAACGGTATTGTGATGGATCTGCCAATTGGCGAATTTCGGATAGACTTCAAAACGATCGCCGGGCAGCATCCTGATTTCCTCTTTAAGTGTAACGGTACGGGTATTGTGGTCAAAAACTTTCACGGTTGAAACCTTGCCGGAGTTTGAACCTGTCGACCAGCGTAGTTTCCAAGCGCGATAATTTGAAGCGAATGAAAGTTCCTTATCCCTGAAACTGCTGGCGCCTAGCGTCTCCGCCACTTCCGATTCCGTATGCAGGAATTCAAAACGGCCTTTACCGTCACCCCTGTTTACATATTTTCTTGTACCTGCACGGATCCCGTAATAGCAATTGCAGATGGCATTATCATGGACATGGACATTCACCGAATCGTCGGAGATGCTGATGCCGGTAACTTTTTCAGAGACAGAGCCGCGGTCGTAAATATGGTTGTTTGCAATTATGACATTTGCACCCGAAACGACAATTCCGACACGGTCGTTGTCGGGGAATTCTTCACGGCAGGAAAGATCGATGTTGTTTCCAGTTATCGAAACCGTTCCTTTTGCGGGAAAGCCGCACTGTCCACGATTACAGATGGCGATGGCAGGAGCCTTGCTGCACGCGACAAAGAGATTATTGTTGATAATGGTTTCGGAAACCGGATTGTTTACACTGATGCCATAGCCCCAACGCCCACCTTCAAAGACATTATCGGAAATGATTGCCTGCATCCTATCTATTTCATTTTTATTCTCACCGCGTCCATTTCCATTTAAACCGGAAAAATTGCAGTCCTTGACGTAATTGCCTATGATACGAAGAAACCGGCATGCGCTTTCACAGAAATTACCGACCCTTTCCACATGACAGTGGAGAATGCTTGTGTTCTCGGCGAAATCATTATTATTGAATGCGTTGAATGCGCAGTCAAAGACGTTGCAACGATGAAACGTGCAGGATTTGGTGTATTGCTTTTGTAACTCCGGCATCCCTTCATGGGGGGCTTGCACATAAGGCTTTCTGCCATAGCGGTCGGAGCCATGCAGGTAAAACGCCTCTGACGCCATGCCTATGACATTGAGGTTTTCGAAAAGAAGATGCTCGGTACTGACAATATTAGCCGCAGCGCACCCTTTGACCTCCATCTGCTGGTTGGCTGTCGGCCAGAAAGCAAAACCGTTCGCAGTTGGAAAAGAGGTATTGCCTGGCAGTTTCATAAATCCTGTATGACCGGACATGCCGAGATTCCTGACCGCCACATCACGGCCGCCTGAAATCCAGAATACGGCAGTATTGTCTTCGGTAACATCCAGTATTGTGTGTTCACGATGAGCTCCCTCGACCAACAATGAAGTGTTTCTTATCCACAGGCCGGTACTGAGACGGTAACGTCCGGCCGGAATGAAAAGGGCCTTCCTTCCCGCGATAGCTTTGTCCACCGCCAACTGCAACGCCGTCTGGTCATGATGGCGCACCAGCGCGTTTGAAGCGTCAATGGTTGCGTGCTCGCTCAGGACAAGGGTCCTTCCTTTGATGCCGGTTATCTGCGCAATCAGCCGATTGCGCGCATGAAAGGAAACACTCTCTCCCGGTTGCCAATCCAGTTTTTTGAAACGCGCCTGCACCCCGCCAGCCAATTTGAACCATTCATTATTGAGTGGAAGGTTTTTCCCCTGCCAGCACCATTTATATGCCTGGCTGTACTGTGGATGATCGCTGATATCCCTCTGGCTTGCGGAGTCCACAGCCATCCAACTGAAAGTCACTGGTTCCGTTTTTTCAAAGTGGATGACAAAGGTCTGCCATGCATTGTTTTCATCCAGTCCGCGGAACGCCATCTCATCTCCAAGCGTCTTCTGATTTTTGGCAAGATACGGTTCCGCCGCATTGTAGAGCATGCCGTAATAGTAAAGATTGCAATTTGAAACGGTTACACCCTGTCCGACCCTGAAGTCGCCAATATCATCCACGGCAATTTCGTTTGAACCTTCCTGGATTATTCCGACAGTCTTGAATTCGGAACCGGATGCACCGCATTCACTGGCATTGATCCATCCGCCGTGATATGTTGATGTCATGCAGTTTGAGCTGTCCGCCATATCTTCTTTCTCCTTGTTTAAAAGTGTTTCAAATGTACTCATCATCCTTAAAAATCTGATTCATGCTTAATCATCTAAGGTTAAATCTTAAGATTTCTAGGTAAGAGAGGATCAAACTTGAATTTTTTTGTTTTCTGCTCAAACTCAGTTTTCACTCTTTCAAATGCGTTTCCATCGAGAAGCAGTTCCATAGCTGTTCCCGCGAGAACTTTCGCTGCCTGCAGCGTTGCTTTGATTGCAAAAGGTTTCACGGCCTGCCTTGCCAGCATGGGATGATGGAATTCCGTTTCAGAATCAAATGTGGCCATTTGAAAACTGCCTAGAGGGCAAAGCCAGGATACGGTGTATTCGTCGCTTGATGCACACGTCCGTTTTTTGAATTCATCGTAAATCCGAGTATCGAATTTACCTTTCAACCCTGCTTTTTTTGCATTTTCGATGTCTGACTTTGAAAGAGAAGGCGACCCGAAATATCTCATCTCCCGTAGAAGGATTTCCGAGAGCGCCATGTTTGGAAGACGACTATAGATGGATGATTTCAAAGTTGTTTTCAACTTTGTATCCGTGGCCATGGCGCCGGCTTCGGCGCATGCGTCTAGGCGTTTACGCGCGGCATCCACACTCCGCCTGTCTTTCGCCCTTACGTAATACCAGCTTCTCGCATATTCAGGTACGACATTTGGCGCCTTTCCCCCATTCATGATTACGGAGTGAATTCTGACATCTTCGGTAACATGTTCACGTAGATAATTTGCAGCAATATCAAAAAGTATGCAGGCATCCAGTGCGCTCCTTCCCATATATGCCGAGCCTGCAGCGTGCGCGCTTTTCCCGAAAAATTCATATTCTACGCTGTCAACGGCATTGCCTCCGTACGGGCAGACGCGCGAATCATTGTCCGGATGCCAGGTAAGGCAAACGTCCATATCCCTAAATGCACCGTCCCTGGCCATAAATGCCTTGCCTATGAGGATTTCTTCGGCAGGACACCCGTAAAAGATAATTCTTCCCTCTATCTCCTGTTCTTTCAATATTTCAGCAGCAGTTACGGCCGCAACGGCAGAACCTGCACCGAACAGATTGTGTCCGCAGCCATGCCCCCATTCTCCCTGCTCCTTCCCGCAGTCAGGCAGGGCGTCATACTCGCCAAGAATGCCTATGCGTTTCCCTTTCGCACCATAAACAGCCCTGAACGCCGTAGGAATATGTTTCCATGGGAACTCCACTTTAAACCCATTTTTGCGGAGATATCCAGCCAGGAGTTTTGACGACTTAAATTCTCGAAGCGGCGGTTCCGCAAATTCACTTATCGACTTTGCCAGGAATGCCGTATCCTTCCCCTTTCCATCGACAATAACGGAGACAGAATCTAATATTTTTGACAGTTTCATCTTTACCTTTCATTTGAAATCTTCAGAGTTCCAAACTTGGCATTTCCGTAATCTTCAAACCTGTCTCCAAGGAATCGGACTCCTTTTTCGGATTAGGTTTCACCATCAGATAAACGCCATAAAACACCAGCGCCAGCGCTCCCAACAATATGAAGCTGATTTTTTCCTTGAGAAGTATGAGTGAGAGCAACATTGTCATGGCCGCACTGACATAACCGAAAGCACCCAGTTCACCTGCTTTCAAGTATTTCAGCGCCGAGAACCAGCACAAGCATGCGACTCCGTTGGTAACCCCCAGATAAATAACACCAAGCCATACACGCAAGGGCAAATCCAGTGACAAATTACCACCGCTAATGAAAATGACCGGAAATATCAAAACAGTACCGAACAATATCGAAATATAACTGCTTGCCATGCCGCCGTACTGATTGGACACTCTCGTTCCCCAGACAGTATAAGCCGCCCAGGCAACCCCTGACGCTAACGCCAAAAAATCTCCGATGACAGCTGATGCGGACATATAGATATCGCTTCCGCTGCGGCATAAGATTGCAGTACCGACACCTGCAAAGCCCAAAACCATTCCAATTATTTTGGATTTCGACATCCCTTCTTTCAGCGCAAAATAGGCCATGATTACTGTAAAAATCGGAGCGGCGTTAGCCAGCAGGCAACTTCTGGTTGCAGTTGTGTATTTCAAAGAGTAAAACGCCAGCAGGGCCGAAACAATAATGGACAAGCCGAGAAAAACGAGGATTAGCAGGTCTTTTTTCAAACACTCACCAGCAATCGGCATCTTTTTCTGATAAACCATGACTCCAGTCAAAAGAATTGAGGCGATCAGATACCGGATAAACGTAAGAAATACGGGGTCTACCTTCGCTCCATCTTCTCCGAAAAGGAAACGTCCGACAATGTAGGAACTTGCCCAAAACAAGGTTGCTATAAGACCGAGCAGCAAACCTTTATACCTTTTATTGTTTTTCATGGAAATCTTTCAAATTGTTACTCCCATTCAGTCCACCAATGTCCCGAAGCTATGCCAGCAAGGTTCAATTCTTTTGGCGACTGGACTGTCAGTTTGTAAGATTTCCCGGCGCATATGTCGAAATAGTTGTCGTCGAACCAGACATTATCCTGCTCATCACCATGCCACAGCAGATGGCAGAGACGGGCAAATACATCTGTTGTAACAGTAAGTTCTGTATTGTAAATCCCATTTACAAGCGCCGTTTTATCTGCTGTGATTTCCAGATCGGGTTTTGGCCAGGTTATATCCTTCCACGCATCGGGGAAATAAACAGTCCTCGGCAACGCATTTCCATCCGCGATTACATCCACATATAAATAATCTCCAGTTCCAATTTCAAGTTTTTCCCTCTCCATAGAACTAAACTTGACAAGGGAATTGTGGCTTGATTTAAGACTTTTCCTCTGCCGCCATACCGTTTTCCCGGAAAGGGTCTCCTGTCCGTAGACGATTTTCAATTTCAAATCTTGTGTCGATTCATTACTGAAAGAGAATTCCATCAGGCCTTTTTTCTCTAATATTATCGGCAGGAATGCCTCACACGCTCTTTTTGCGGCATAATAAGCCGGTTTCGGCTTTTTATAATAATCGATTATCGACCAGTTGCTTGTTGGCCAGCAGTCATTGTACATCCATACCATTGTACCGCCAGAATCCGTACGGTTTCTCCTGGCGCTTTCGAATTCAGCACGCATCATTTCAAGGTGTACCGCCTGTCCATA
This sequence comes from uncultured Victivallis sp., assembly GCA_964540865.1. Classification (GTDB taxonomy): domain Bacteria; phylum Verrucomicrobiota; class Lentisphaeria; order Victivallales; family GWF2-50-93; genus GWF2-50-93. The sequence goes on along the minus strand of CAZION010000214.1, from coordinate 3,184 downwards.
TTTCGTATAATCTTGAAGACTTTTTATCTTGCCGATGATATTTTCGGCTATGAATATTGTCTGTTCATGATGAGGCATATTCCGATGCCCACGCTGGATGTGGAAAGTCCAGTTTCCATTGGGAGGCCAATAATTTTCCGGAGCCATAAAGGCCTTTAAACTTTTTGTGCTGCACGGCCCTTGAATGCAGAATTCGGAGTTGAACGAACATACCTGCCCGAAGAATTCCCTGAAATCGGCAAATTCCCCTTTTTTATCGAAAAGACAGTGCTTCCATGAGGAAATATGGCAGTTACCCGAATTTGGAAGGTTCCCGTAATCGTCTCTCGACTGGGGGCTTGATTCAACATAAGGCAGACCAAGCCCCAGTTTGCTTACCATCCCCCTGAGGAGCATAGTGTAAATTTCGGGATCGTCCTTATATCTGTTGACATACCATTTGTCGCTTTTGTTTGCATTGATTACATCGCTTTGAGTGTCGGCACCCTGTTCATTCGGATACTGCCAAGAATAAATGTCTTCATTGCAGCCGCACCATATCACCATTGCTGAATGCCTGCTCAGACGTCTTATCTGATAATCCGCCTCCTTTATGATTTCCGCACGGAGCACATCTACCGGAAAAGCCTGGCTTGCAAACATGAAATCCTGCCACACCATAATACCGAGCTCATCACACAAATCATAGAAGATTTCCCTTTCATAAAGACCACCGCCCCATACCCGCAGCATATTGAAATTAGCCTCTTTTGCTTTTTGCAGATAGAAGGAATATTGCTCGTCCTTAATTGTTCCGGGCCACATTTCAAGCGGCACCCAGTTGGCGCCTTTGCAGAATATACGCTGCCCGTTTATTTCGAATTCGAAAGAATACCCCGTACCGGCTTCCAGACTGAACGGTTTTTCTATGATTCTGACTTCTCGCAAACCGACACGCCCCTCAATTTTGTCAACGGTTTCCTCATCGATTACAAGAGACAAGGTGTACTTGTAAAGATGCGGTTCGCCATATCCCTGAGGGAACCATAGTTTTGGATTTTTTATGTTAAGGGAACAGTAAGACTTGTAAGCTTTATTCGTGCTTCCGTCAATAGTGCCTCCGGACAGGGCGCTCGAACAATCGGCAGAACCTGCCTTATTTGTCCCCCTCTCAATTGAATAACTGATATTTTCATCTTCGTCATATACGTTGACATCAATCCTATAACCAGCCTGACGCGCCTCCGTTGTCACCTCAAAGGCAAAATCCAACCTGCCGTCACAGAACGGCTTTACTGAATAGTCAGTGAATTTCCTGGCATGGTCAAGCTCCATAAGGACATTTCCGGCAATCCCCATTGAGGGCAAGGAGAGGGCCCAGTCCCAGCCGAAATTATATTGGACTTTCCGAATGTAAGCGCCTCTCTCATTCCAGATGGGCTGTTCTCCGACGGCAGGCCCGTCAAGGAGCTGCCGGAAGGAGCGGAATCTTAAAACCAGTTCATTGTTTTCCCTTATTGTATTTTTATCGATATTGAACTGAAAGGGCCTGAATGCATTTTTCACGCAGCCAAGATATTCCCTGTTAAACCACAGATCAGCAACACCGTCTATGCAGTCAAATGACAAAACCGGATTCTCCAAGTTCTTTTCCGTAAATTTGAAATCAAGCTTATACCACCATTCCTTGTCGTAAATCCAATAGTAGGATTCCTTTGCGTTGGCATCGTAGCTGGGATCCGGAACCTTGCCGTGCTTCACGAGGGCTTGGTTAATGTCACCCGGAACATCTATGGGCAGCCATCCACTGAAACTGTCTACAAGCTGTACCAGGTCTTTGACATTTTCACTGCCTTTAGTGTCAACTCCGCAGAAATGCCAGTTCTCAGTCAATTCCATCTTTTTCATCTAAAAATTCCTTCATAATTCTTACCTATTCAAAAACAATATTCCTACAGTTTCCGCAAAATTTCTAACTTGCACGTTGCATTTTATAACTAGCATTTCTCCTGTTTCTCTAACCTTAATTCCGGACTGCAGCACCCTATACAGCTTCTGCCATTGGTGTTTTAATATGTTGCTACTTTACTTCTTCGAACTTTACGTCATCGAAGTAAACCATTCCTCCATTCAATGAAAGAATTATGACTTTGACATATTTTGTTCCTGCCCAAAACTGATTACTTGAATAACCTGATTTAGCTAAGCCTTTGACCTGAGCGGTAAATTCTTTCCATTCAGGAGACTGAAAGTCCATTGATACAATTGGATACATAAAAGTTCCGCCATCTCTCTGTATACGAACTGGAGTATTGGCTGGATAAGCGTTTCCGCAAGCTTTTTCCAACGCGACTTCCCATACTGTGCCTTTCTGCTCAACCTTCACAATCGGACTTGTGACTTTTGAATTGGGCAAATCGTTAAAAGCACCTGAATTATCGGTTTCAAAGGCAACATGATTATTTCTGTTTTTGATAACCCATGTTGAAGCGTCCTTAACCCTCAGAACAGTATCTTCCGCCTTACATGCTTCGGCGAGTTCAGCTTCAGAACCGGACAGGGCATTCACCGCGGAACAATGAATCTGTTTTTTATTCACGTCCAGGGGCATCAGTCCTAAAACCAGATTTATTTTTTTATCGCCCGCACTCTTGAAGCAGCCGGATATTTTATATATTTTTGTTGCGTCTACAGGTATTAATTCGGTGTTTATGACATCAGTTGTCAATGTTTTGAAACAATATTTGCCTGAATGCTGATTTTCTGTTACCACTTCCACCTGGTTTTTTTCCCAGCTTTCAAGACCAGCTTCAGCGTCTCCGTTTTTTATAAGGTTCTGAGCATTGAGAACTATTGGAAGAACAGACACTATAAATATAAAACTTCTTAACTTCATTTCTAAATCTCCTTTTTTACTAAAAGTCAAAGTTTTCATTTTGTTTAAGCGTTACCGTAAAAGGCCCCGCGTATTTGTAAACGGGATTAACTTTTATTACAACATTCTGCGTCCAAGGCGCCCGATTTATAATTCTCAAAGTCGCGACAGTCTTGTCTTGAACCTTAGCTGAAACCTCCAGGCCATCGCAGACCCGGAGTTTCTTAAATTCCAAGTCTTTCCATTCTCCGTCCAAACCATAAAGCAGTCTGAGTGAGCCATCTTTCCCCCTGTGGCACATCGCAAAAGTCATCGCCCAGACAAGCAGGG
>CAZION010000213.1:0-9822 GCA_964540865.1 uncultured Victivallis sp. | reverse complement strand
ACTGGTTTGGCACAAGGGATTCCACGCATGCGGTTTTTCATGTTTTTGGCCGTGATCTTAGTCTTCATATCCCTAAACGTCAGGTGATTGTCGCAGATGTTTCCCCTGGATAAAAGGGGGCCCCGGGGCAGGAAGGGCCGGGGTTGAAGGCTGGCTGGAGGCGCAATTCCCAGCGGTCTTTCTGCACAGGAACAGAAAGATGGATTGAGACTTCCAGTCGCCACCATCCGTTGCCTATGTCCTGAATCAATGAGGCAATCCGTCCATCGCCGAGATTCTCCACGGTAAGTTCGGCAATGGCATCAGAGATGGACAAAGGTAACAAATGGAGCAGATTCGCGAGCATTATGATTCCTCATTTTTCCCGTTGATTTTTCATTTACAGGGATTTCATCCTTTTCATTTCAGCGTTCAGTTTGACAGGTCTGCCGGGGCACTGGTTCTGCCTGTTGAAAAATCCATCGTCCCTGATTCTCCCGCATATACTGAATCCGCGTTTCCAACGGGAGTGGATTAACTTACCCCCTTACGAAAATTTTCGACAAATGTTTTTGGCGAACTTAAGTAACTCAGGTCTATCTGACCCGAGAGTCGCGGGTCAGATAGACCCGCGCTACTTTCGCGCCGTAAGGGCTCATTTCTCCCGCAGGGAAAAACTCAGTATCTTATAAAAATAATGCTTCTTGCCTCGCAGTCATCTTTTGCATTTCATATCCTCTTCATTTCGTTACTCAGTGTCTGCGCATCGCCATCTTGTTTGAGGCTGACAGGTTTTCCATTGACTGATAATTCCACCGGCTTGCCCTTGGATTTCTCCAGCGTCACTTCAGCTGCCTTCTTCGAAATACATATCTGGAGAAGAGCCCCCTTGTAGAACAAACGGAAGCGCATCCTGTTCCATCCCTTAGGCAAATTCGGTTTTATGCTGAGCTTGCCATTATCAAGATGCACTCCTGCAAAGCCCATAACCGCTATCTGCCAGGTGCCTCCGAAATTCGCAAAATGCAGACCGCTTATAGTGTTGAGCTGGAGATCGGTGATATCCAGGTAGGCGGATTCACGGAAATAGCGGTATGCATCGTCAAGCAATCCCAGCCGGGCGGTGATGACACCATGCGGGCTGTAGCTCAGCGAACTGTCATGCGCCGTCCTGGGCTCATAGAATTCATAGGCGATCCGGCGCTGCTTCTCCGTGAATTTCCAAGGCAGCAGGTTCATCAGACAGACCACGTCAGACTGCTTGGTTATCTGGTAAAGCGACATTGATTCATACGGGAGTGTGCTGTCGATGACGCGTTTACCCGTCGGCTTGCCGCGCTTCATGTCAAACGGAACCCTGTGCAGATACATGTCGTCTTCCAGGTACAAATCTGTCTTAAGATCGTGGCAGATCACAATCTTGCTTATGATCTTTTTCCATTCCGTGATTTCGCTCTCGTTGAATTTTGTTTTTTCTGAAAGCCTGGCCCACGCCTTTGGATTCTCCTTTTTCATTTGCCCTATTGCATCAATGGCATATCTCATGTTTTCGGAGGCCATCATGTTCGTATAAAGATTGTTGTTCACAATCACGCCATATTCGTTCGGCCCCCTCACTGCAAGTATGCTGTAGTTTTTGCGGATTGGATCGTAATGCGCCCTGCTCCGCCAGAACCGAGCTGTCTCCAGCAGGATTTCCGTACCGTACTTGTGCATGAAATCGCTGTCGCCTGTCCCCTCCCAGTATTGCCGGATCGCATAGGATATGTCGGACACGATGTGTATCGCATAGAAGGCACCCACCCCTACTTCAGTCTCTTCCGCGCCGTCATATCCGGATTTCCACGCATACATGGCACCGTCGAACCATAGTGCACGCGCATGGCGGCGGGCTTCAGGAAGAATGCCGTGCCTGAACCGGAGCAGGCTTGCGGCAGCCGCAGGATCGGTAAAGGTGAAAAAAGGAAGCTTGAAAATCTCAGTGTCCCAGAATATCCCGCCTTCATGCATCTCGCCGGTAAGGCCGCGCGCACCGATGCTCAGACGATGGTCGTGCGCAGGGCATGCCTGGATAAGCTGAAAGATGTTGAACCTCAAAGCCCGCTGATCATTTTCGTTACCGTCGATTTCAATATCCGCGGAATACCATTTTCCGGCCCATGCTGATTTGTGCGAATTCAGCAGGTCCGCATATTGGAGTTTGCGGGCCATGGATTTTTTCACCTGCTCTGCAGGAGGGATAACTCCGTCACGTGATGTAAATGTATGTACAAGTTTTGTCAGGACCGCCGCCTCGCCCTTGGCACCCTTATATTTGAACAAGCTGCCCACCAGATCTTTTCCCTTGGTGTCGGTTCCCCTGACCTGAACTCCGGAATGAATCAATGAGACTTCCTGACCTTCAGCAATGGTGACTCCATCCGGAAGGCTGTCAACCTTCACTTCGATAATCTGACTCTTCACTCCAACCGTCTTGAGATGCCGGAGCCCCGGATGAACCGGCTTGTCGAGGAGAGTGTCCACGAAAAGATTGGTCACATCAGCATTGATGCAGGATTCAATTTCAATATCCGGATTGCCGTTCACAGGAACAATTTCAATCCGCTGTCCGGAAACATGCAGGTTGTCGATGCTTATGAAACGCTCAAAACTGAATCTGACCTTCTGTCCGTTCAGGCCGTCCCAGGTGAATGCCCGCGAGAGGGTTCCATCCTTCATGTTGAGCGTTCGTGAATAATCCCTAATGCGTCCTTTGCGCAGAAGAACAGTTTCGCCGGCAATCCTGATTTTCACAAAAAAGCAGTTTGGCGTATTGACCAGCTCCCTGTGCATGCCCTCCCAGGCCTTCAGTTTTCCACGGCCAAAGATGCCCGCCATATATATACCGCCGAGATACCCGAGCCCTTCCTGCTCCTCTTCTGAAAATCCACGGCATCCGATATACCCGTTGCCCAGTGTAAAAACAGCGTCCATTTCCTTCTGATGGTCAGCCCGAAAAACCTTCTCCCCATAAACCCATGTCTTATCCATTATTTATTTTCCCTGTATTGCTATCGTGTTTTCTTCCTGGACTCCAGGCCTGCCCCTGACTCCTTCAGTTCGCCCTTGCAATTCTCTATCATTACATTCAGTTCTGGACCATCTTTCTCATATTCAAGCGAAGCGCCGGTGAATTCACAGTCCTTGAAACTGATTAGACGGGTTTCCTTGTTGGCAATGAAATTGACATTCGTCATTTTCGAATTTAAGAAATTAATATATGTCCCAGTCACTTTTTTAATGTTCACCAGCGTCTCGTTCTCAAGCTTGAGAGGCGGAGTACTCACAGTCTGCCCAGCCTTGCGGACGAGGCCGTCGGCAACAGCCTTCGTGTCAAACGTTATCGACATCGTGCAGTTATCATAGTAGTTATCGTGTATCTTTGCGACGCCTGTCCTGGTAGTATATGAAACAACCCCTCCAGAGATCTTGTTCTTTCTGAATGTGTAATTATGCGCCCTTCCCCAGAACACCACATTTTTTTCAATCTCATTTCCCTCGAACAGCAACTCGCTTCCAGCACAGACTACCAGATCTCCCCCATTATTCTTGAATTTGTTGTTTCTGAAAACAACGTCGTGAACCAGTTCGGCCCCGTCCTCAAAATCCACGCCGTAAGCGGGATTAGTTCCCTTGTTGCCGTCAAACATATTTTCTTCTATGATCCATCTCTGCCCACCGCAGAAAGCCATCCCCAATCTTCGGTTATTAGACATCTGATTGTGGTGGAAATGTACGTCCGTGGACGGTTTGAAGTTGTTGATCCTGGCAATCCATCCTCCCTTTGTGGCTCCCACATGTGCCGGCTCATCCGGGATGTCCGGCTGATTTAATTCCAAATGAAGGAACTTGGCGCCATCAGGAATTTGAACCTTCCTGAACTGGAGGCATTTTTTCTTCTGAATGAATTTCATGTCAGGGCCATAGAAATATGCCTGATAAACCCGTCCCTTGATGAACGGGTATCCCAGATAGCCGCTTAGATAACCGAATTCGAATTCGTCCTCGCACTTTGTAAGATTATATGGCTTGATCGATCTCATCTTTTCCTTGCTTTCGAGTTTTTCACCTTTTTCAGAAAATGCACCCTGCTCCAGCTCCTTCGGGTAAATGGAGTAAAATATCCTGGATAGCAATTCAGGGCGAGTCCTGGTCCCGCTTGTATCGGAAGATACGCCGTCACCTGTCATGTTGCATGACAGTATATGATCTATTTCGAGGTTGTGGCCGCTTATAAACTTGATTCCTGCACCCCATTCATGGGTTCCTGTCTCGGTCTTATAATCATGGGTGTCCCTGTCTCCCCTGAGAATTCCATTGGTCAAACGTAGATTTTCCGCGCCATTCACGATTTGGATCACGGCATATTTGGGCAGACCATTTGTATTGATCTGCAGCGTCGCACCGTTCAAGTCAATGATTGTGTCCTTGTGGTCCAACACGACCGGATCGGTTTCGCTTATCAGATATGTCCCTTTGGGGAATACGATCCTGTTTGCTCCGGCTGCCTTTGCGTCCTGCAACGCCTGGTTTATGCCTTTAGATGTCTCCACCGGATTCTTGCAGTCATTGCTTATCCCGAATTTCTTCAAATCTATCACATACTCCTTGTTGAACTTGGAAATGTCCGCGGTAGCCTTGGGAATCTTAGTGAAGGTTATTTCCGGAAGGATCTGCTCACCGCCTACGTCCTCCCCTCTTGAATTGTCGCTCACAGATTCGGTCGGCATCCAGTCAAACCTCTTTTCTGGAAACGCCTCTTCAGCCAGGACCGGCGAAGACAATCCGGCAGCTAAGATAGAAAACATGACGACCGGCGCGATAAAGCTTCTTCTGACAATATGGTTACCTTTGAATTTCATAATGTTACTCCTTTTATTTAAGTGTATAAAAAGTCAGCAATAATTAGACAGGATTACAGGATTTTCCGGATTTACTGAATATCAAGTCAATGTCAATTTTCTTATGACTTCGCATATAAGGGACCATTTGTGTCTCCGTGCCTTTGTGGTTAAAAAATAAAAATTCCCAGGAGATCACCTCACCTCGAATGAAAAAACCTTAATGGTTTCATTCCCCCAACTCCTATTGATCTTAAGGCGTACACCTTTGGTCTTGACTTTCAAATCAAAACTCGAATAGCGCTGGATCTGATCCTTCACGGTTTTTTCAATTTTCCAATTTCCGTCGGCATCCAGGATTTCAATATCGAAATCACGAACGAGCGTTCCCGGCATTTTCACACGGCTACCCGCCTTGAAGAATGAACATGGCAGACGTTTATGCAGGGAAAAATCGCTGTCGAAAACAATGCGGCACCGTGACAGCTTCTGCTCATTGTCGAACATGAAACCCAGGCTCTGCCCCGCCTTTGCCAGCCAGGCATGCTGTCCGTCCTTGTGCTCACGGTCTTTTCCGTCAAGAACTGCCTCGCCGTGTTCGCCTTCAAACTTAATGGCTGCCTTCCTGCATATTTCCGGGACATCCCGTTTCAGCCATGGGATATAGATGTCCTGATCCAGAAGAAGCTGCTGCAATTTTCCGATATGCCTTTCATAAATACCTCGTGGCTTTTCTCCGAGTACGCATGCCATCGCTGCCGCGGTACCAACCACCTGCCCCAGCATTGAACAGGTCCCTATCACCCTTGTGGAACTGAGAGCCATATGTGTGGTCGAAATATTCCGGCCTGCAAAAAACAGATTTTCAATGTTCTTCGAATACAGGCAACGGAACGGAATACCGTATGGCGACGGTGCCGGATGAAAAATGGTGGGATCACCGGGATAAGTCACTCCACCGGGATGATGATCATCCATCGGCCAGCCGCCATAGGCCACGCGATCATCAAATCTACCTTCCGCTTCAACGTCTCCCTGGCAGAGGATATGATCCCCGACATACCTGACATTCTCCCTTTTGCCCGGTACCGCACCTATCCATTCAAGCTCCCAATTATGCCCGCGGCCATCCGGATGATTTTTCATGTATTCCCATACACCGTATGCAATCTTGAGCAGTTCATGACGCAAATTCTCCGCGTCGGCAATGGTGTCTGAGGTTCCACCTATCTCCAGCCACCAGAAATTATTTCCCGCAGGAAATGTCTCGCGTTTTGGAACAGTTTCCTCATTATAATGGTGAGCCCATGGCGGAGCTATGAAGGGGTGGTGCTCGGTCACCTCTCGGCATTGTATCAAAATGGAATTGCCCATGGTCTTGTTGTCTGGTTTCAAAGGAGCATGGGACTCCCCGAACTCATCGCTTCCCTCACGCCCCCAGCGGTATTCCGCACCACTTATGCGCAAAGCCGAATCACCCGAACAGTCCGCAAACATTTTCGCTTCAATATCTATCCACTTCTGACTGCTTGTCTGCCACCCTCGGACAGATTTTATCCTGTTACCGTCCATCTTGACCTCGTTTACCGGGCAGTTCAGGATCAGGGTCAGGTTCTGCTGGGTTGCAGCAATACCGTAGAGCACATTGTCCCACTGCGGATAATTAAGCTCAGGATTGTAGTGGTAGTTGCGCAGCCTGATCTCTTCCAGTATCCCGGCCTCGGTGTTTTCTATCTTCGAATCATCACCATTGCACCTGGCGCCGCAAATCCACATCCTTATTTCAGAAGAGGCGTTGCCTCCAAGTACAGAACGATCCTGGACCAGAATTGTTTTTGCACCATTTCTGGCGGAAGCTACAGCAGCACAAAGGCCCGCCATCCCGCCTCCCACAACGCAAACATCAGCCTTAAGCGTTTCCTTCTTGAATTCTGTCTCTTGCATATTTCATATCCTTTGTTTGCAATTACTATTCATCTCATAATAGTCTCAATGCTTTTCCTCTTCAACGGAGCGCGGGTTTTCCGACCCGCGGTACTCTTTACATGGCGGGTAAGAAAACCCGCCCTCCGTTATCTTGGAACTCTATTCTATTTCGAGACTATTAGTAACTCGAACGCTATCGATCTCTTATTTAAATTAACCGGCTTTGCCGAGACTTATTTTGACGCGAAGCGTCTTTCGGAGTGCGCTGTGTCAGCAGCGCTTTAGATAATTCCAAAGCGGCGCTTACACGCCGCACTCCAAAAGATTGCTACGCAATCATAAAGAGAAAGAAAAATACAATTTCCTTTACGTTCTAAATATTCCTCATTCTGTGAACAATTTATTCTTGACGTATTCAGTGCGAAGTTCGCTGACAAGATAATCGAACTCCATCCAGTCCGGCACTGCCTTCTCGAAAAGCATATCGGCTTCAGCCGGAGTCATCTCAGGCTTGACCAGTTTGCCAAGTTCGTTGAACTTCTCCATCTGAGGCAGAAGCGTTTTGTCATAGAAATTCCTGTCGCCCTTGACCTCGTCTTTCCAGAAAGTCGTGGCTGATGCCGCCGCCTTCTTGTAGTTGGCAAATGCCTTCATCACGAGGGCGCGCTTGATCGCCGGCATGTATTTGTCAACACCTGTAAATTTGACTTTGCCGAACTTGCTCAGCTCGTGCACCTGTCCGCTGCCCCAGGTGAAACCTCCGCTCCGAGCCCAGTTCACAAGCCCGAACGTCCAGAGATCACCTTCCTGCGGGAGCTTGTCGTAGACCAAATCCCAAGGGAAGAACATATAGACGCCGAAGCCGTCATCAACAGGCGCTATTTCCACTTTAAAATAATCGTCCATTTTCCTGTAGTTCCTGTTCGGGGACATCCATTCTATGAAATCAGTTTTTTCTGAAGGCAGCGTGATCATCCACTGGTAATAGCATTCGCCCTTCCCCGGGGCGAAATACATTTCCAGTGTTCCGCTTTTCGCCAGCCCGGCAAGGACCTGTTCAACCTGGTCATCCTGGCAGTGGACATAAACATGCCAGCCCCTGGCGTCGGCGGCCATGTAGAATCCGGCATTGTTCTTCTTGGCTTCGCCTGTGCCGACATCACGGACGACGTTGACGTCATTTATGAGGAGGGCCGCAGCTTTCTTATTGTATTCTTCAAACCGTGATTCGCGGCGGGCGGGATCTTTCACGATATCAGAATTCTTCCATCCGGACACCCCGAACGGCGACTTGTCCATGAACTTGCATTCATAAACGTAACGCGGATCATCTCGGAACATGGCATCCGCCTTGTTTCCGAAGAATTTTGCGACCTCGTAATTCCTGGCACGCATGAAAACCTTTGCAGCATCGTTGTAAAGCTTGGCCTGCTTCTCAGCGTCAAGTGTTGTCGCGGGAATAGACTTGGCATCTATGCTGGCGCCCTTTGCAACTCCAAGCCCCACGGATAAAAGGGAGCACAGGAATTTCTGTTCTTCGCTCAACTTCGCATCCGCAAAGGAATCAGCGGCGAGTTTTTTCGCATCTTCAATTTTTTGATTTGCCGCAAGGTTGTCTATTTTCTTGAACAGCGCATCGGAATACTGGACGTTGTTGATGCCGGAGATTGACATGATCTGCGTCAAGGCCGCTTCTTCCTCCTTTGAATCTCCTTTTGCGGCGGCAAGTGTGGCATAGTCGCGAAGCAGTGAATAATCAGGAGCCGGCACCAGCACAGAAATAGCCTCCATTGTTTTTTTCATATTTACAAGGTCAGTCTCGCTCTTGTAAGTCCTAGCCAGAGCTGCCAACACATTCGCCTTTCCCTTTACATCAAGACCTTCAAATGCAGATGCCTTTAAATATTCCTCCCTGGTTTTTGCAAATTCTCCCTGTCTCTCATAAGAACGTGCGATATCCATTGACACATTCACTTTATCCATGAGTACAAGCTCAGGAAGAGAGAGTATCTTACCATATTCCGCTCTGGCTTCATCAAACTTGCACCTTATTGACAATACTGCGGCATTTGCTTTGATCGCCTGGATCTTCTGTTGCTTGGGGGTCGCAGCATCATTATATACTCCGGCGTAAATCCCGCTCGCCTTTGCGTAATCCCTCTGGTTCTCATATGATTTTGCAATTGCGAATTTCGCATTCAGCATGTCAACAGGCGTAACTCCGGGCATATCTGCGATCTTCGCATATTCAGCCCGCGCCTCGTCAATCTTTTTTTCAGCAATTAGGACACCTGCTGTCTTGTTGACAGCGGTGATTTTATGCGCAGGGGTCGCCTTGGAGTCGGCTGCGACTTTCGCATATTCCTCTTTTGCCTTTGCAAAATCTTTTGACGCCTCGGCCACCTGCCCCTTGAAAAAAATCGCATTGATTTTTTCGTTGACATTTTCTCCGGCAAGCGAGAGGGCCTCATCCGCATCCTTCACGGCACCGGCGAAATCTTTCGCCTGTAATTTCTGCTGGGCCGCCTTCATTGCGTCCGCAGCCTTGTCATAGGCGCCTAAACTAAAAGCCATGCAAAAGACCAGAGTAGGTATTGCGAGCATTCGACATATCTTATCCATCTTAATCTCCTTCAATTATTATTTAATATTATAATAAAAATTTCTTCAAGATCACAGGCAAGATGCCTGTGCTACATTATTTTATTCAATTTTAGGATGTAAGAAATCATTTCCATGCGCACCGCATTGAGGTCACATTTCTTCGGATCCAGCAGCACGAGCCACTGTAGTGCCATGCGTCCCTGATAGATGTTTTCTGTCTTGCCGGTTGCGATCGCCTTATTTGCAAGCTGCTTGAGAAGAGTGGCATACCTTACGTCATCAATGGCTTCCCTGTACCCCTCCCATTCTATTGTGTCTATCGGCGCCTCTATTCCCGGGTATATCCAGTTGAAACTCCTGAAATTGTATTCAGTGCCTATGAAATCATTCCACGAACACTCGTTCAGAATGTAGTTGTTGGTGCCGTCGCAAT
>CAZION010000212.1:0-10096 GCA_964540865.1 uncultured Victivallis sp. | reverse complement strand
GGAGGATGAAGGAGCTCCGCTTCAAAAAGGCCGCAATTATAGCACCTGTCCTTTCGATGGAGGACAGCAATTTGTTTGTGAACCTCTGTAGGAGTGCGGGGATATCCTTAAAAACTTTCGCATACGATATCCTTAAAAAGGCAGAAGAGATCCAACAGATCGCGGTGGATGACACTCTTAGGCTCCTCTCCTCTCCGGAAAATTCGGAAATAATAATCTGTGGTGGTGAAATAGCGACAACGGGAGTATTGCAGGCGATTTTCAGCAAAGGCCTCAGGATTCCGGAAGATATTCATCTCATATCCATTTCAGAACAGGAGAGTTTGCAATTCAGAATACCGGTCTCCATTGACATACTGGTGCATTCTTTTTCCGATCTCGCCCGGGAAGCAACCCAGATGTTGTATGAAATACTTAAAGGCAAAACTCCGGAACCCCGCATAAAATATCTGCCTGTGAAATGCTTAAAACACGGAGATGTCCGGAAATAAATGTATTTAATACCCCAAAAAGTAAAGAGATGTGGCATGAAAACAAAGAGTCTTCAATGCGATCACAGACAGATGGGCTGCGGAAAAAGACAAACGGACTGCTTGTTTGACGAGGCAAGTCCCGCAAGGCGCAACTCATTTATCGGCAAGGCGTTCACATTAATAGAACTCCTCGTTGTAATTGCTATTATCGCAATATTGGCGGCAATGTTGTTGCCTGCGTTGAAGGCCGCAAAGAATAGTGCGAAAGCCATCAACTGCATTGCTAATCTCAAACAGGTCGGGCTGGCGGTGCTCTCTTACGCCGATGACTATAAAGGCCTTACTCCTCCATTCTCAATAAACAGCGAAACCTATTTCTGGGGGCAGCTTCTTGCAGATGGAGACTACCTCCCATCTAAAACCGTAAAAATAGGTCAGTATACGGTCTTGAATTGCCCGGATTATCCAGTGTTAACCGACCCAGGGACGCAATACTATGGAATGTTGGCTGATGAGAATATGCCGTCTTATAATTCCTGCTGGAACATAGATTCCGGCAAAGTCAGATATTATTACCATGACACTTTCTACACCGGCTTTATAGCAGCCAGGGGGAAAAATTTGTATAATCCATCTGAATTTATTCTCATAGGCGATTCTGCCCGACTAGGAGGGACGGCGCAATGGTATTGCGCTAACGCTTCTTACGGTTCGTATACTGCCTCAAGCAAACTTATTCACACACGGCATTCCAACAAGGCGAATGCGTTGTTTGCCGACGGGCATGTTTTACCGTGCGGTTCAGCAGAGTTGATTGGCAATGGCATAACAGGTTATAAAACTCAAATAGGCTCCAACCAGAACGGGATGTTCTACTAATGAAATATTTATCGGGAGGTGTTGAAGTGAGAAAGAGTTTAATGCTATTTATCGTTTCTGTAGTCCTTATATGTCACGGCGTGTTTGCCGGAGACAGGATTCGTGTGGGAGTCTACAAGGAAGATGTAGACGGTCTGAGCACGTATGGAGAGAAAGGTATGTTCGACGCATTGAAGGAAAACAACGACATCGAGCCCCGGTATCTTTCTGAAATGAGCGCGGAATCCTTGAAGGATTTAGATGTCCTGATCATTGCCAAGAAGAATTGGGACAAGCCCGATTACAAGCCGGACAACTGGAAAGAGAATGTAAGGGACTGGGTTAAGGTCGGCCATGGTGCCATGTGCATGCATGAGACTGCGGGATGCACCGTTCCCCGATGGCAGAGACATTATCAGTGGGATCTTTTTCCTGAAATTGGAAAAGGGTTCCGCATAGTCCAAGGGAAGGAAATTGTCATGGCCGTCGGTCACCCAATCACAAAAAATGCCGCTCCCAACCTGGACATCCCAAATCAGGTGTTCAAACAAAGTTTTTCGGACTATATGATCTTTTACCCAGGAAAGACTGCTGCAAGAATAGCCTACGGCATTCGTGTCGATGAAGCGAGCAGGCAATTCGTGATGGACAATCCTGTCATACTGGCCGGTACTTTTGAAAAAGGAAGGGTGATCCTCAATGGAATGCTACTCGGCTTTGACGAGGAAACAGGTCTGGAAAAATCTCCAGAAAGAGCGGAACGGCATCTTTTGCTGGATGGCGTTCGCTGGCTGGCAGACCGGCAACCGGATAAGGAGATTCCTTCGCCGAATGCTTTCATTGGAGCCGTGCTTGGCCCTGTGGACGGAGTGTGGAGAGAGGGACCCGATGGTTTGATGTTGGTAAAAGGTATTTCAGCAGAAGCACGGAGCGAAGCGGATCAGATTTTTTTAAAACCTATTCTGGAAAAAGTAAATCCTCCGGTATTGTCAAAGGAAATTGCAAGTCTAGCTATCGGTATCGTAAAGCACGAGAATAACGGCAAATGGAATGAGGCATTAAAAAACGAGGGTTGCAGAATCGTCAGGGAAATATCGGAAAATGACTTTGAGGACGGCCTGCCTGGTGTTTCGGTCTTGATTGTCGGTGATACTCCGGTAAGTGCAAAATATGTTCCTGTCATCAAAGACTTCATCGGCAAAGGCGGTAAGTTGATCGCCTCGGAATCGGCTGGGTTTGATGCTCAGTCCGGCAAATATAACCTAGCCGATATTGTCTTGGCGGGTAAGCACATCAATACTATCGGTGTTGAATATTTTTCCTTGATTATGCCGGAGGAATTCAGGCGGAAGGACATTGATAGGCGAAGGGCGGACTGGATCGTCAACCGCTTTGAAACAGCCTATAAGAACGGTGCCGACGGGATGGCATATTTCACAATCAATGAATTGTTCAAACCTGAGGCCTCCCGTTTAGATGAAAATACGTCAAATGGTGTAATTCAAAATTGGAACAATCAAGAGGATTATGGGAAAGAGGTCGGCTCGACGATCGGCAATGCCCCTCTATGGAAAAAAGAGAAAGAATTGGTCTTGAATGCGCTCCCGGACATTCCGCAGATCGGGTACGTCATCCTCAGGCATACACAAGTCAGGGACCTGAACGCGCAACAGATGGCCGAAGCGTGCAAAAACAGCGGAATAAACATTGTAACGCTACAAGAGGCATATCTGGACCGAATGTTCTTGCCCGAGCACGAAAAAGGCAATATCATCCTGTTGAGAGAAAGGTACATCGAAAAGATTGGGCCGGAACTCGAAAAAAGGGGGATTGCGCTTTGGGTCAATGTTTTCCCCTCTCGCGGAATCAGCGAGGAATACTGTGCAAGCCATCCGGATGAGACAAAGATTGATTCGCAGGGGAAGAACATACCGGAACTCTGTCCTGTTAAAAACGGAAATGGATTCAAATACAATTTGGCTTATCTTGAGAACGTCTTTACCAAGTATCCGTATCTAAGCGGCATCAGTCTTGATGAGCCGAGAATGAAAGTGAATGAATGTTTTTGTGATGCGTGTAAGGCATTATTCGCAAAAAAATATCCCTCCGGTAAAATGGATGTCAATTCGGATGATTTCAGAAAATTCAGGGAATACGTATGGAGCGACTATTATGTAAAAACATATGCTGAACTACTGCATAGGCACAGGCCTGTCAATGGTGTCCTGATGCTGGCTGCCCCCGGCATTCAAAAAGCATGGGGGATGAGCATTGAAGGGCTGTGCAGTTCCGGTGTTCAGGTTTTCGCAAATGAGAATGCCCAGACTAGAACCGATCTTAAATTCCATGATTATTGGGCTCGGTACGGTCTGGACTATTTCCCCTGTACCAAAACCGCATTTGCTAAAAAACATCCGCTGCTGAAAAAAACAGAAACTATTTCTGTCGGAGGCAAAGCTATTGCGGTCGACGTGTTTAAAGGCGCAGAGGTCTTGGCATATGTCACTGATGGCAGTCGAACTTATCCGGGTATTGTTGCAGCCAATGATACGAGTACGGTGTATTTTTCATTCAATCCCCTTGACACCCCGAATCTTATTGGCAATACCCTGCGCTGGTTTATTGAAAATGACCGACATGATGTGCCGCGAGGCATGGCGGTGATACCTGCAGGTGCTTTCAACATGAAATTGCCAAAAGACGATACGGTCGCCACCCGCTTTCCGGAAGACATGATTACGAAGGAAACGTTTGTCGAAAAATATTATTTGGATATCTTTGAAGTTGTGAACAAGGAATATGAGAAGTATGACCCAAAACATAAACGCAGCGAATTGTCTGCCGGTGATGATATGCCAGTTGTCAATGTCTCAATGAATGATGCGAAAAAATACTGTAATTGGAAAAGCGAGTCGGAGGGATTGTCTCCTGTTTATATTCCCGCAGGTGATAATTTCAAGACTGATCTCTCGAAAACCGGTTATCGCCTTCCTTCCGTCGCGGAATGGCAGAAGGCCGCCACCGGCCCCGAAGACATGAAATACAGCTGGGGGAATACATTTTGGAAAGCCTGCGGCCGTGTGGGAATGGATTTCAGCGATGGTGCGGTTGCGGTGGGATCGTATCGCCCCAATTTTTATGGAGTCTATGACATGAGCGGGAATGTTTGGGAGTGGGGCGAGGGTTATAAAGATTTCCCAAAACGGCAAGGTCGGATTTGCGGCGGCGCATGGCACAATGATGCCCTTGAATGTGACCTGCGCTATTATAATTTTCTATATGAAAATAACACCAGAAGTACAATCGGCTTCAGATGCGCCAGAAATGCGGATGCGCGGTAGCATTTATTTCTGCGAGCATTGATGAAAGTATAAAAATAGAGGAGGCGTTTCAGTGGATTCAGTTTTTAGCGGAATCCGGGATGGTGAAAATATAATCCGGAATGGCTTTAACGACAATGAAAATCCCGTTTGCGGCAATGTGCCGCCGGTGATAGGCTTTTTTGGATCAATGTTGCAGGAAGAGGAACTTAGAACCGCCGCGGATTTCAAAAAGCTTATTGATCTTGCCGCCGTTCATTCGCACTACAATCTGTTTCATCTGACCATGAGGAACCGCCAACGGCAGATGACCGATCCGGAAGTCCATGACTGGTGGAAGAATGTCGTTATTTATGCCAAATCCAAGGGCTTCAAGACGATCCTGGATCTGGATATCAGGCACTCAATTCCAGAATTCATGAAACGATATCCTGGCGACCTCCAGCAACGTCTGCTCCTCCGGGAATTCCCGCTCAACGCAGAAGGCACCATAGAGGCGGATATCGTATATGAACAAAATCATGGCGATGCAATATGCAATCCCGCCCCCCTCGACATCCGGCTTGCAAAAACATATTCCTACGAGAAAGGCCTTGAGGGCATAATTCCTGAATCCATAGAGGACATCACCTGCGCCTGCACGTCCAAACCTTTATTATATCTCAATCCGGCTATCGATAATCCCAGGATGAACAAGGAGGTTCAGCGGCTCTCCTGCGTCATTCCGGCGGCAGGAAACGGTTCAAGACGCATGGTCTGCGTGGTCGCAGTCGTCACGCTGGCATATCCTGATGTGTTCTCGGAAAATTATCTCTCCTTCGAGTCGGATGTCGTCAGGCAGTACGCCGACCTGCCGCTCGATGGAATAATGAAGGACGAATGCGGCCATGAAGGCGAACGCCAGGGGGCCGTCAATCATTACATGGACATGGTTCGCATCCGCATGAGCGGGATCGGGCGGAACTGCTATCGCGACGGAAAGGAAACCTTTGGGGCGGACGCTTTTATCGGCAGCCATGAGACTGTTATCCCATATCCTGATCCCCGCGAATTTGAACGCAATGGGCTGAACTGGTGGACTGCGCAGCGCGATTTTGCCCAGAGCGATGAAACCACCCCTTATTGCTGTCGTACTTCCATGGCGAAGAAATTTGGCAGCGCCATTTGGTACAATCAATGGTATGCGCCGTCTGCGGATCTGTATGAGAAGCCTCTCTGGAGCTATGCCCTCGCCGGCGGCAGGATGAACTTCCATAGGCTCCATCCTGACTGGAGCAACAAATTGTCTCAGCTGGAAAAATACACTGCCCTCATGAGTGGAGATTTACAAAAAGCCGATTGCAGAATATGCCTTCTGAACTACATAACGGAAACGCCTCTGGATTGTCCTGTCGCTGTGATATTCGGCCATCCCGCCGCAATGAACTGGGCCGCCTCAACTTATGAAGATGTCGGCATGGGGCTTTCCGACGCATTCTGGAAGGCGGGCTATTATGCCGATTTGATACCCTCAAGTGAATTCAACGAAGGCGTTCTACGCATCGGAGAGGATGGATTAATCCATTTTGGAAAGCAGCGTTATTCCGCCGTTGTGCTCTATAATCCGGAATTCGAAAATCCGGCGGTGGCGGAGTTCTTTCGGACTGCGGCGAAGGGTGGAACGTTTCTCGCGTATATGGGCGCTTGGACAAAGGATTTCAATGGTAACCCTTTCGATGGCAAAACCAACTTGCCAAAGAATATGGTACTTTTCAACGATATAACCACCTGTGCCGACGAGACAATCGCAGAGCTGAAAAAACGGAAGGTGGAGCCTCAAACCCCAGCTACCGTAACTTTTCAGAAATGGGTTGGAATGGGTGGAACTTCCATGGCTTTGCCTTCAAAGGGCAGAAGCCGCCTGATAGATGGAACCGTCCTGTTGATCGCCGGTGAGGCTTGCATTCCCGGAGATCCGATTCGCGAGACAGTCGAAGTGGATGGACATTCAGTCCGTTTTGATGCCGTCGGCGTCGCGGCAGTCCGGCTGAATGACAATGGCGAACTGGTCGCCATGGCGGCAGGCGGTTTGAAGAGTTTCCATGGAGGAGGCTTAAAAATTAATCTGGAGACCCACATAGACCTCGCAATTTGGAAGGGCAAGGCTGGAAAATGGCAAGGCATCCTGCAGGATTACGATGGACCATTACCCGAAGCGTTAAAAGTGTTGGGCGCTGACTGGTCCCGCCTTTCTGTACCAAAATCTTTCTGAAAATAGTCTCTCTAAAGTAATGGTTGTGAAATGAATATAATATCAGTTAAACCAGCGGCAATTACACTTGTAGAGTCGGAAACCATTCAGCTTGATTTCGGGCGGGCGGCCTTTGCCGGTCTAGAGTTGGAGATTAATGGCAGGGCCGGGCAAAATATCGAAATAGCTTTTGGGGAAGTCCTGACGAACGGACGCCTCAATCGCAATCCTGGCGGATCCCGCTACATTAAGATAGTGCCTTTGACTTTGCAAGCTGGTACGCATCGCTACAAGGTGGAAATCCCGCTGCACAAGGCTCAAAATCCCGCGCTTCCTAAACTTTGTCCGCCGCCCGAGGTAGGCGGCGAAATCGCACCTTTCCGCTATGTCGAAATCAGTGGTTATGCCGGAGAAGTTGGAGTCAGTCAACTGGCGGTTTTCTCTCCATTCAATGATGAGGCGGCATATTTTAATTCCTCCAATCCCGGCCTGAATAAAGTCTGGGAGCTTTGCAAATACTCAATTAAGGCCACCACCGCTTTCGGTATGTACATTGACGGTGAACGGGAACGCCTGCCTTACGAGGGGGATACCTATATCAACCAACTTGGTCATTTCTGCTGTGATGCCGATTACCGTATGGCCAAACAAACCATTGACTATCTACTCGAGCATCCAACTTGGCCTACCGAATGGAGTCTGATTATGATCATGGTTGTCTGCGACTACTACCTTTATTCCGGGGATGAGGAGAGTTACAACCGATGGAAGTTGTTGCTCAAAGATAAATTATTGCTCAATCGAATTGGTGTTGATGGCCTGCTTACTGGCAGTGATAAAGATATTGTCGATTGGCCGGGGGGGGAACGGGACGGATATGAATTCGGTTCGATAAACCTAGTGCCCAATTGCTATTTTTATCATGCCCTGAAATTATTGGGTGAAGTGGATTTAGCGGCAAGAGTTAAAACAGGAATTCGTGCCGGTATGTTCAAAGACGGGTTGTTTGTCGATAATCCGAATTCGAAGCATAATTCATTGCATGGCAATGTGTTTGCTTTGAGATATAACATCGCTGAAGCCACTGAGTATCCCATAATTTTAGCCTTTATCCAGTCGCGCGGCATGGCGTGCAGCGTATATGGAGCCCAATTTCTTCTGGAGGCGTGTTATCAAGGCAAGTTAGCTGATTATGCCCTGGAGTTAATGACATCCAATGGATTAAGAAGTTGGCAAAATATGCTAAAATGCGGTTCAACTATCACAATGGAAGCCTGGGATGACAGTTTGAAACCGAATCAAGACTGGAATCATGCGTGGGGAGCGGCGCCGGCAAACATCATTCCGCGGGAATTAATGGGAATTAAACCTTTGACGCCTGGTTTTGTGCGTTTCAGCCTGGAGCCACAGATTGGTTCCCTTGAGTTCGTTGAATTGCAGCATCCTACTAGTCATGGTGCGATTAAAGTAATCATTCAGGACAAGGTGATGAATTTTACCGTTCCAACTGGAACCACGGCCATTCATCAAGGTGTTGAGTACAATGTTGGCGAATATCAGGTTGTACTTAAATAGCCTTATGTGAGGTTTAGCAAAGGTTGCAATCAGATGGAATCGCAAACAGGTTTGGAAAGGGTTGGGATGCGGGGCAGGGAAGAACCTTTCCTTAAAAGATTTTCATTTCACCGCATTAAAATTAGATAAGGGAAATAAAATTATGAAAAGACAAGTCGCAGTGATTAGTGGCAAAGGCGAAGTCAAAATGACTACGGAAGACCTGGCGGAGCTTAAGGAGCATGAAGTCCAGATCAAGGTGCATTCCTCCTTAATCAGTCCCGGAACTGAAATTGCGAATGTCGCAGGTCTTCGCGCGACCCCTGATCTGAAAGCTTTTGACCGTGTGTTCGGTTATGCCAACGCAGGTGAGATTATAAAGGTCAAAGGAGATGTGAAAGGACTGAAAAAGGGAATGCGGGTTGCCGCGATGGGGACTACCGGTGCGCATCATGCAAATTATGCCAATGTCCCGGTGAACATGGTTGTCCCGATTCCTGACTGCGTCACTTACGAACAGGCAGTTTACGCCTGCCTCGGCGCGACATCATTGCAGGCCATCCGCCGGACTGTGCCGGAGCTCGGGGAATATGGCATAGTGCTCGGTTTGGGAATTGTCGGCAATCTGGCTGCGCAACTCGCACAACTCAGCGGTGCCAGAGTGATAGGCTGGGAAGGTTTCGACTCCAGAATAAAAATCGCGAAGAAATGTGGCATCAGGAACTTAGTCAATTTCAAAACTCATAATTCAGTTGAAGAGACTAAAAAGTTTGTTACTCCCTATGGTGCGGATTTCGCAATTTTCGCTTTCGGTGGTGAAGCTACCGCTGCGTTCGAGTCCGTAAAATTCTGCATGAAAGTGTCTGCGGACACCCATGCCATGGGCAGGATTGTCCTGGTTGGCGGATGCAAAATAAATATCGGCGGCGGAGCCTATTCCGGCAATCTGGACATTCGGGCGGCCTCAAGGACCGGTGCCGGCTACAAGGATCTGGAATATGAATACGGCAGAGATTATCCGGCGGCTTTCGTGCAGTTCACCACGCAGCGCAATCTGCGGGAAATCATTCAGCTGATCGCGGAAAAGCGGTTGATTATTGATCCGATGACCACGCATTGCCTGCCTCTGAAAGAAGTCGGCAGGGCCGCCGATCTGCTGATTGAGCATCCCGACAAGGCGCTGGGGATTGTGCTCACAATGTCGCATTGAAAGAATGAACATCGAACATTCAACATCGAACTTCCAACATCGAATGAACGGACGGAAGAGGACAGATGACTGGAATCTATAACCAGCGGTCGGTAATCTGTAGTAGGAGAAAAGGGAAATTAGTTGGAGTTTTTACCATGTCGGATGACGTGGCACAGCTTTCTTGTCCGCCGGCCTGTCCCTCGTAGCTTCTTAGCGAAGTGGGAAGCATCTTAGCGAAGGCGGAAGCGTGTCCCAGTAAATATTCAATTAGAAACTTATATTTTATTCGAGATTTGTGATTGCGGCCTGTCCCCCGAAGCCTTGGCGAAGGAGGAAGCAATCTTTGGACTGCGACACTCCTGTGTCGCTTTAAATTTAGGTAAAGGAATTTCAAGGTTTGAACACCCGGCACTCTTGCCGGCATCTTTGAATAAAGAATGTAGGACAGGCGTCTCGCCTGTAATTGGTT
>CAZION010000211.1:0-10208 GCA_964540865.1 uncultured Victivallis sp. | reverse complement strand
AGGTCGAGCTGGCTGGCGAAGGTGCGTCCGCATTTGCGAATGGTTTCGCGGATGGGCCAGAGCCAGGCGGTGTCAAGATGCGCATGCCCTACAGCCGTGACGTGAAGCGCACTGGTGCCCGCCCGCGCCGAGAACGCGTGATTCCGCAGAAAGTCCCGACAGGCTTCTGCGTTCGAAGGGTTCCCGCAATACAGGTCTTCCACCTGGTTGAGTTGCCGCACTAGTTGGCGGTAGCGATAGTGTTCCTCAGGCAGGCTGTCGAGCAGTGACATGAGGGCCGCGATGTCCAGGGACAAGTCCCGCACGTTTGCATTAATCGCGCAGAGCTCCATGCACCCGGCTTTCCCGGCCCGATGGCCTCGCGGATTGAGGGGGCTGATTTCCAAACCGACATAATCATTGGCAGCGGCGTCGATGAACAGCACCACGGACTCATTTCCGGCGGCACGCGGAAACAAGGGCAGACTTTCACGCAGGAAATCGGGGGACCAGAAAGAATAGTCCGTAATCCCCTGCAACGGGATGCCGTGGGCATCGAAGACGAGCCCCTCGCCACCCAGGTTTAAGCGAGCCTCCACGGTTTCGCCCTTCCAATCGGCTGGAACCTGGCCCATGACCTTGAACCAGGCGCATTGCCAGTTGGAGCCCCACACATCGCCTGTGTTTACAGGATGCATGGGGTGATTTGCGATATCCGAAAACGGGACAGGTTCGTCGGTCACAAAACATTCAGCCTGCATCGTCACCCGCGCCTTGATGATGGATGGGAGGAGCCGGTGGTAAAACGGTTTTATTCTCTGCCGGTTGAATTTTATTTTTTCAATATGCATTTATAGCCTCTTATAAAATAGTCTCATAAAAATTTAATGGATTTGAATATCAACGTAGCGCGGTTTTTCCGACCCGCGACGATTGTGTTTTTGTTTTCCTTGTTTGAATTTTGCATTTTTCAAGAACTTTGTGCCTCTGTGCCTTTGCACCTCTGTAACTATTCTTCAAAGGTTGCGGCCCCTGGCCGCCTAGTTTAACGTTAAGGAATTTCAAAGTTTTGAACATCCAACATTCAACTTCGAACATCGAATTAAAACCGAATTCATTCGAAGTTGAAAGTTAGATGTTCAAGTTTTTTGTCCTTGGCCCCCTAATTTAACGTCCATGGTCTGGCGCCGAGCGGAGCGAGGTTGACAGCACCCAGCATGGTTAAAATTCTAAATCCCTTTTTCTCTCACAGAGGCACGGAGGCACAGAGACTATTCCCACCACGAAGAATACAGAAGGGCACGAAGAAATGCATCAAGTATATTTTTTCCTTCGCGTCTTGCTCGGACAGAGACAAACCCTTTTGAAAACGGGTTCTTTCTCTGACTCTTTTCCTAAAACTTTTGCCTATTTTATCTCTGTGTCCTTTGTGGCTTTGTGAGATAATCTCTTTTTTTTGATTTTAACATTAAGGAATTTCAAAGTCATCAATCTCATTTAAGTGACTCAAGCCCTGCCTTTGCAATCTCGGCCCTGAGCCTGTTTAGCTCGACCAAGGCCTGGGCGCATTCCGGTGCGTCGCCCTTCTTTTTTCCGGCATTGAACTTCTCGACGATCCTTTTGAATTCGATATCATGTTTTTCATCCGGCACCGCGATCATCATTTTGCCGACATCCTTCGCGTCGTTCTCGAATTCGGAATAATCCATTTTAGGATTCCAGTCGGTATTCTTCATGAGCTCAAAGATGCTTCTCGATTGTTCTGAAAGGAAGCGGGTCACGGTTTCTGCCCGGGGTCTCTTGTTGAAGTATCCGAATCCGAAATGGAGTTCGCCGGCATTCGGTTTCGCCTTCAGATAAAATCCGTATTGGGACGTGAATCCGAGTTTTTCGTATTTCTCCGATTCATAGACGAGCAGGTTCCCATATTCTTCGAATTGGACCTTGTTGTAAAATGCGACCGCGTTCTGAGTCGGGACGATGTCGAACGCCTTGCCCTCGAATTGATAGTCCTGTGATGGGGTTGCAATCCAGCTTTCGCCGCCCGCCGGCAGCCAGGGCGTCCCTGGGCGTGCACTGAAACAGACTTTGTAGTCATTCAGTTCGATCCCTTCCGTCTTGATCCTTGCGAACAGCCATTCGGTCATGCTCGCGAACTGAATGAAGCTCAGGCAAAGTTTCCCATCCCGGCCCGCCTCTTTGACCGGCCAGACAAAATCGACGACGACCCCGCCGTCAAATGGCGTGAGCGCAACCTTTTCCGCTTCCGTGTCCTGGAGAAGATTCCGCTTCCATTCGTCCTTGTAGTATACCTTGAAAAAGCTCGAGTTGTCCCACCCGCCATTGAATTCGTTAATCCCGAAGTTCATTCGGATGCAGCCGTTGAATATTTTCCCTGGTGCCGGCTCCCCCTTTAAAAACCTGGAGTAGGTGATGCTCCCGTTGAGCAAAGGGATCTTACAGTCACGAGAGGTCATTTTTACGCCATGGTCATCGCCCACGGTGTCGGTGGTGATAATCTGTGCGAAGCAGGGCGAAATGCTGCCGAGGCAAAGCGCAATCGCTGCTGCCAGTATTGCCATGTTTGTTCTCATTTGTTTTGCCTTGTGTTTATAAAATTTATCCGCTTAAAATCCCTGTTTTGACAATAATCTTCATTCTCTTTTCGTTTTCTTGTTCCGCAACGCGGATTAATATTATAGCATAGGGTTGCCCGAAAGGGCTACCCTATGAAATGCCATTACAATCAAGAGTATTCGCTGAAAGCGATACATAAAATAAATCCAGATTTTTTATTCATCGCTCACAGCGAAAATTATTTCTGTTTGTTTCCTCATAGGGTAGCTTCGCAACCCTATGTTATGTTATTTATCGCCTCCGGCGAATAGTTGAATGTTTGATTATTCGTCTGTTCGCCTTGTCCTGAGCTTGTCGAAGGATTATTCTAAAGTTCAAGCCTAGCCGGTTAAGTCCAACTCAAATCCAGATTTATTCTGACTCCTGAATTCTGACTGCTTTTGAAATTGCCTCATTCAACTGAAACCTGTTTTTCGTCCTTCAAGCCGGTGACAATGTCGGTTATGACGAACTTATAAGCGCCCGGTGAATCGTTATAGGCGAAATGGAACAGGTATTTTTTAGTTTTTCCGGTGTCAAGAACCACATTGCGCTCAGGCAGTTCCTCCTGTTTTCCCGAGCCGGGTGCGAAAACCTGGATGAGCATGGTGCGCCCGTCGGGGATTGCGCTCAGATCAAATTCTGCGGCGGAACCAAGTTTTGATTTCGGCGCGACGGAGATTTCCGGCGCGGCCTGCTTGCTTTCAAACAGAGAAAACAGCTCGAGCGGAGAACCGCCGAAATCCATGCTGATCTTATCGGTTTTTCCAACGAATCCTTTGCCGCAGGCGTAGAGGAATCTTTCCGAAGGAAGCATGATTTCCCCTTTCCCTTTTGCCGTGACCGTGCCGTCCGAGACATGCACACCGACAAGCTCGAACCCTTTTCCTGTGCGGAAACGAACGATCCCGTTCGGATCGGGCAGGCTGACGGTATGGCCCGGTTTAACTCCCGCGATTTTCAGGACATTCAAAACAAACTTGTTGAATGGCGTTTCCTTGTCGGCTGTGGTTTCCGCCATTTGCAAGGTGAAGTTGAGGAGAATCGCTCTCCCTTTTCCAAATTCGCGGATCTGGAAAAGTTCATTGCTCTTGCTGATTCTGGCCTTTTCGGCACGGAACTGGATTTTTGCACCCTTTGTTTCCTTGTCTATCGCGACCCGTCCAATGGCTGGCTGTTCGAGCTTTTCCATGGTCATATCACCGAAAAGAGCCGCCAAGGGATTTTTCGCATTGACCCCCATGACTCCATTCAGGACGCCACAGTTCATGTCGGCCACCAGAGTGCCTCCCTTTTCCACGAAATCAGTGACCGCCGCAGCGGCTGCATCGGTCAGGACGGAGTCGCCCATCATGAAAAGGATTTTCGATTTGCCATCCCGGAGACGGTCCAATGTCCGGTCCGAAACCATTTCGAAATTTACTCCGCTGTGGTAGAAACTTCTTATCAGCGAGGGCACGCTGTCCGTTGGCGAGACGAGCCGCTTGTCAATCTGCGGAGCGCGTTGTGACAGGTGGCTCCAGAATATCCTCACGCCGTCATCGGTGAGCGGAGTGGTGACCAGCAAATGGCCGACTCCAAATCGCGCCTTATTGATAAGTCCGATGAAATATCCGTCAAAAGAAGGGCGGTCGTCAACCGACAATATGCACTGGCAACCATATCCGTTGATTTCAAACCATCCTATGCCGTTGATGATGCCTTTCAGCAGATCCTGCAGGAGGATCGGGGATTTGCCGGGGCCCCGCTCGTTATGGTAGCCATACCATACTGTACGCAGTTTGTCCTTGCCGAAAGAGCGCATGGCCTCGTCCCCGAGCAAATCCCGGTAAGGGCCCCAAAACTCCATTTTGCCGCTGGTGAGTTCCAGGTCGCCCGGCATGGAGCCTTCCGATCCGACCGCAGCCTTGGGATCGATCTTCTTAATCTCAGCCGCGCAGAAGTGGTGCATATCCGCATACATTTTTTCGACATATTCCTGATGGTCGTTCCACGCAGGATAATTTCCGGACTTGAGCGCCTCCGCCAGCGGGATATGTGGAACAATGTCGAAACTCGCATATTCGGTTTTCCACGCCTTGTTCAGCGCGGCCACGTCCTTGTATTTCCCCTTAAGAAAATCTCGGAAATATTGCTCGTCCGAAGGGCCGTAGGCGGCACTTGTATCGAGATTGTTTTCATCGCCCAACGAATAGACTGGCGGCCCATATTTCGGGACGTGGCGCATGCCCTTCTGGATTGCTGTCTGGTAGAGCTTCATTATTTCTGGCCGGTAGAAAGAGGAGTCGTCCCTGAGCCTCTTCGCCTCAGCCTGGTCCTCCTCGGAGTAAAGGAACCATTCCCCGCCCCATCTCACCCCGCCGGTTTTGCTTTTGACAAGGGCAAGGGTTACCATATACGGGATGATCCGCTGGTTGAGCAAAGCATGATTTCGTTGCCTGAGCGCATTATGGGGAAATGCCAGGCCCGCATTGAAGCCGAACGATTTGTCGTTTTGAGCCACTGCGGATTGACGGAGGGGAATCCCCCATGAAAATGTGAAGTAATCCTCAATCTTCCTGTTCGGGAAAAATAGTGCCTGGTCAGCCCGCGCGACAATTTTGCCGTTTGGATCACGGAGCTCAGCGTAAAGAATCCCTGCGATGGTCGGGATATAATATGAGTCGATGGTCCAGCCAATCTCCGTGCTGTTCGCGGGGATCTTTATTGATTTCTTAGTCCAGGTTCTTCCATAAGGCGAATCGGCCAGCGCTAGCGCCAGGGTCAGCTCTTCAGTGCTTGGTTTTCCCCATTTGATCTTGCCGCCAAATGGGGCCTTGTCTTCGATCGAGGCTCCGGGCGCCTCAAGGCTGATCTTTCCGAGCGACGAGAGGACCTGGAAACGGTAGCTGCCGAAGTTTGCCGTCTTTCCCTTTTGTTTCACGATCACGTCTGCGAAGTAGCCTCCCGGCGGAAGTGCAGGGATCTTCAGCTTGTAGGCGGCCTTTGCGCCCGCGGTCGGCGTTGCCACAATCTTGTTGAACTCGTCACGGATCCTGACGTCCAGCGAACACGACCCGGCTTCCTTGCCGCTGACCGTGAATGTGAATTCCCTTCCGTCGGCGCCGATCGTCGGTGCGGCCAGTAGCTCCGGGCACTCAAAGTGAATTTCCGGGTTTTTCCCTCCCCCCCATAGCATCCCGCGCAGATAGAGTGCCATCATCGATTCATACTTGGCCGTCCAACGGCTGTCTTTATCACATTCAGGAAAAACTGCCGGATCAATGATCAGAATCCGGCCTTTCTCAAACTCATAAGCCTGGATATTTTTCGCCGGCTCCGGGATGTCGAGCTCTTGCAGCAGCTCAGCCGGGTTAGAAATCTTTTTGGACAAAGGTTTTTTATAGCCGAGTGACATTCTACTGTTGAGCATCAGAAGGCCGCATCCATTCCTGACCTTGTCGAGAATCACAAACTGGCAGTCTTCCGGAAGCTTTGAAAACCAGACGGTAGACAGGACTATAAGATCGTAGTCCTTCCTTAATTTTGTCCTGATTTCCTTTGTCTTTTCCGCTGTGCTGGTTCCTGTCATGGCAGCGGCATACACGTCGTCGCCTCCCATGCTTGTCCAATCAGGGGTGATGAAAGCGGTGAAGTCGAGATCCATGCGCTGCGCGAACTCGACAACATCGCGCGCATCTGTCGCAGGAATGATAAACAGCGTCCGAATCGGTTTTTGCGCCAGGTTATCCCCCCAGTTCAAATGCGGGGTTTCGTATTCCATGTTCACTTCATTCAGAAAGGAGCCGTCGAACTTGGCTAATACCGAAGTCGCGGTTAAAAAAAACAGGACGGCAACAGACAAAAGCTTATAACGCATGTCTCGGGCCTTTCTTATGTGCGGTTTCATTTCGATACAACTCAGCTGCTGTAGTTGTTGAATTCATTGCCGTCTCAAGGATTTCCATATGGCGCGTTCAGATACCATGCCCCGGAGCTGTATTGTGTCACCCATGGCAAGTTGACCGGTTCGACGTGGCCGTCGCAGAAAAGATAGTTTCTTGAATTATTGTGAGGGAAAAATCCCGCCCTGTGGTTTGCTCCGTCTACGGAATATCCACCCTGCCAGTTCTTATTCGGAGCCTGCCATGTGAGGATTTCTGCGAATGCAACTTGAAAGGCTGGTTTCGGGACTCGCGATATTTTTCCATATCTATTTGTCGCCCCGCCCTGCAACTGTCCGCCTATTCCCGTCTGGTTCATGGCATAGTCCGGGCGGGTAATGGTCACTCCGGCGGAGTTTGATCTGTCATCGTTGTTTGCCGATGGACAAGAGAGATAATGGGTGGGCGAGACATAGTAATAGCCGTTCGCGTGTCTGAACACCGCAGGATAAAGATAGTCTCCCATGACACCGACGCGTCCGCAGGCAGTACCGCCTGTATCTCCGGTCCACGGTATGCTTGGGGAATGCCCCAGAAAAGAAGACTGGCTGTATGGCAAGTTATCGAAGTCGTTGCAGTAGTTAAAGAATGCTAAGTAGAGCTGGCGTTCATTGTTGAGGCATACGCTGCTTTGGGCGACATCCTTCGCCTTCTTCAAGGCTGGCAGGAGCATAGCCGCCAGGATTCCAATAATCGCTATTACAACCAGGAGCTCAATTAAAGTAAATTTAATTGAGCGCTTCACCCTCCGGGCTACGCCTTGGCAAGCCAGGAGCTCTATGATTGTGAAATGAACCCGTGAAAAAATATTGCCGTTTGTTCCCGGTAATATCTTGGTATTTGAAAGTTGACGATTTGAAATGTTCCACATTTTTCCATCCTCCACTCTGTTCTTGTTTAGATTTCCACCTTATTATACAGTAATTGCATCAACAAGTCTTTGTCTTTTCTTATGATTAACTTGGATATTCACATGGAATCAATATATTTTATAAGTACCACATAAAAATGGGGATAAACATTATGATCGATAACATTTACGAAGCTTTCCTGTCTCCACCTTTCTTATGGACTGGACTCCAGCATTTCCAGAAAGAGACAAGCGGCGTGTCATATCATAGCCACAATACTTTCCAGTTCACCTCCCTGATAAAGGGAACCATGGTTTTTGAATTCAGCGACAACAATTCATGCGAGGTTTCCGCCGGAAAGACAATCGTAATTGCACCGGATACAAGACACCGCTGGCACAATCCGCCGAAGGGGGACAGCCTTGCGGTAGTGCTGTTTTGCGGGAGTTTCTCGCCTCTCAACTTTGGAGAGCTTGGGGACTGGCTTTCCCCGCATTTTAAAAATGAATATTGGACAATAAAAACGCCGGTCGACCTTATACGTGAACATTCGGATAAAACCTCGGCGCTCATAAAAAAACAGAACAAGGCCAGGAATATTCAGCTTTTTGCCAGGCATATTGAATTCCTTGGCGACTTGACCAACCTGTTCCTGGAGGAATGTGAATTTACTAGGATAAAAGAGATGTCTCCGGAAATCATCAAGACCCTCCACAGGATGGAACACAGGTATATGGACGTGTCAAGCCTTGATGATCTCGCCGCCTGCGCCAACCTTTCGGCAAGTCATTTTTCGGCAAGGTTTACTGCGGAAGTGGGGCGTCCTCCAATTTCCTATCTGAACGAACTAAGGACAAACAAGGCCGCTGAAATGCTCCTGTATTCAAAGATGCCGATAAAGGATATTGCGCAAAGGACGGGTTTTATTTCAGAACATTATTTTTCGCGCGTCTTCCGGAAGATCAAAGGCATACCGCCAAAAGCATATAGGAAAAGCGGCGACGGCGCCAAGTCCGAGACGCTTTCAAAACACCTTAACGAGTCGGACGCAAACAGCCTCAAGTAGCTGAATTGTAGATGTGTGTGATTATTTATTATAAGTCAGACATGGAGAGCTTCAATTATGAAATCCTGAAGACGGTGAAGCAGGTAGAAGGGCAAGGAGATAAGCTTATATTTCTTTCCTGACGGCAAGGCTATATCCTGAACATGCGGTTTACCCGAATGTATCCTGAAAGCCAGCTTACAATCGCTCTGTTCCATGAAGACATGCAAAGATCTCAATCTGCCTTCCTTACCTGATTTGACT
This sequence comes from uncultured Victivallis sp., assembly GCA_964540865.1. Classification (GTDB taxonomy): domain Bacteria; phylum Verrucomicrobiota; class Lentisphaeria; order Victivallales; family GWF2-50-93; genus GWF2-50-93. The sequence continues at coordinate 1,530 of CAZION010000211.1, read as the reverse complement.
TCGACAGGGACTAGCGTTGTATCATGCTGAATTAAATAATCGACTTCTGCAGATGCGCCAGGCTTGTCGCGATACCAGTAAGCAAGCCGGAACAATTGATTTCCATGACTTGAAATGAGCGATTGGGCGACAGCCTGTTCTGCTATTCGTCCCTGAAAAAGAGAATCCAGCTCGGGCATTTTCAGAAGATCGGCCCTTACATTAAGACGGTAGTTTGCGAGGCCGGTGTCAAGGAAGACAAGCTTTGGAGATTTCTTCAAGTTGTGAGTGATTGGAGCTCGCAGAGAACTACTTGCATGGATACGTCTGATCACCATGGCGTTTTCAAGCAAATCAAAAGCCTCGCTCATTTCCCTGCTTCGGAACGAAGAACCTCCGAAACTCTCATATTTCACAGGAAGTCCGGCACTTTCAGGGGAATGTTCGATGATATGCCTGATGTATCCGGCCTTCACTTCGGAGGAGTATTTTCCCGCATCGTCAAGATATCCAGTAAAAATAGAGTCGTATATGGAATCGACATCCATAAAAGAACGCGTCTCCGCATATTTCGCAACGGCTTCAGGCATTCCTCCGACCGCAAGATATTCATAATATTTTTCAAGTAAATGATTATGCATGGCATCTGGAATTTCCGACACGGGACTAGCAGAGCAAATATGCTCGATGACGGCCTTCTCCTTCAGAGCCAAAATAAATTCCTCGAAATCAGCGGGAAACATGTAGCAGAATTCAACTCTGCCGACGGGAAATGAAAAACCTTCTTTTTTCATTCTTGCTTCAAGAAGTGAACCTGCCGCCATTATGTGGAGCTCTGGATATTCCTCGTAAAAATATCTGAGGGCTGAAGTAGCTATACCAGAATTCTGGATTTCATCAATAAATAGAAGGGAACGTCCGGGAACCAGCCTTAAGTTTTTTTTCAACTGGATGAGCTCGAAAATGTTTTTTACAGACAACTTCTCGGAAAATATTCTGGCGTCCTCCGCCTTTTCCAGATTCAGATATATGAATGTTTCAAAATTATTTCTTGCAAATTCCTTGACGGCAAAAGTCTTTCCGACCTGACGGGCTCCTCTTATGATTAGAGGTTTCCTGTCCTTTTTCACTTTCCAAGCATTGAAATAGTGGTTTATTTTCCTCTCAAACATAAATCACCCCTTTGATAATATTTATTCTTGGAATAATATCTAGTGTATCATAACAGAGGCAATAAATCAATAAAAATGTAACACAATATATGCAATAATGCCGAATGATCGTAAGGATATATACCTTTATGTGAGGTTGCTGGTGTCCAAATAAGGTCCGGCAAAACCAGTTAAACGTCCAGGAATTTCAAGGAGATGAACATCCAACATTCAACTTTGAACATCGAATTAAAACTGAATTCATTCGAAGTTGGAAGTTCGATGTTGAATGTTAGAAGTTCAGATTATTTAAAAGTTGGGGGCATTCGGGTCAGACTCCCTCTATTAGGGAACCTCTAAAAATTGGCATATGGCGCGAGACAGGAGATTATGGAGATAC
>CAZION010000210.1:0-10239 GCA_964540865.1 uncultured Victivallis sp. | reverse complement strand
CGACCTCGACCGGCAGATTGTCGAAGTCGTGGCGATGCGGAGGAAAGCTCGCATGGTTGCCGGAAGGTACAAAAGCCTCGCCGATAAAAAGATGCTGCGCCGGAAAAGCGTCTGTCAGCATCAGATAGGCATCGCGCTGATAATTATCCTTGCCGATATGTACTTCCTTCACTTCTTCGGGGGTAATCATATATGGTTCTATTTTCAGGGTGGAGGGAGATGCAGTCCAGGCAATTTCGGCATTGGTTGTCGCGGTAATCCTATAATTCCTGCCACAGGGGATATATACGGTGTATGGTTTGCCGGAGAAGACGTCTCTGCGTTCTCCAACCGACTTGAATTCAAAACCGTCGCCGGATATGGAACATTTGCCGCCGAGGACAATCAACGCCACTTCGCTCATGCCGGTTTTGCTATTGTATTCCCCGTCTTTTTGCAGACTGATAATACCGAATTCGGTCAGTTTGAGATCGCCGTCCCCGATTGTCGAGATTCTCGTAAAACCGTTTTTCGGCTGATAATGTTTCAGGTATTCCATGACAATACTCCCTTTTATAAATTAGGTGGCCAAAGGACCGCAACTTTGTTTTAAGTGTTAGGTTTTAAGTTTTATGTAAATCTGTTCGTAGTAGCGCAATTTATTGCGCGTCCTGCAACGACGGCGTATAAATTCGCCTACTACAAACCTGTATTTCTCCTCAACTTTGAAATTCCTACACCTAATATTTAAAGTTCTATGAGTTCCAGGTCGAGCAGTTTTGCGAACTGCCGAAGTTCCTTTGTAATGTCTCCGTGACAGAGCACATAATGATGTTCAAAACCGCTGTCGATCAGTTTTTCAACAAGTTCCGCAGCCGGACGTTTGAAACGTACGTTTAGCGGTGTCCCGCGCAGCATCTGAGAGGTGTCGACACCTTCTCCGCTGATTGAAAGTAGCCTGTAGCCTTTGCCGTCGCGCGTGTCTCCAATTCGGATTATTGTAACCGGGCCCGGCTTGAGGGGGAATTCCACCGCGATCCCTTTTTTGTCTCCTCCGTCTATGATTGAATGCTTGCGCAGTTCCGGTGTACAGCCGGGCTTGCACAGCGATACCGGTGCTGCACCACAGTGCCAGAACAACCCAGTATCACCGGCTTGGTCGAAAGATATCAAATCGCAGAAGAAGGCGTCGGAACCGCTCAAGGCTTTGACCGTCAGCATCGCAAGTGCGCCGTAGGCATCGCCTTCACAGGCGATCGGCACACCGCTGTTGGCCATGCAGCCGAGAATGTGGCATACGCCGATCCCGTAGATGTCGCTGAACTCCGGCCAGCAACGAGCGGTCCAGGCGTCCAGACGATATTTTTCCGTCAGTTTTTGGAAAGCGGCAAACAGCGCAGCCCCTTTGTTTAGTTCGTCGTCGGAGACCAGACATTTGCTTTTACCTTTCATCTGTATGACGGCATCGGCAAGTTCTTCCCCTTTGACTGATTCAGCAACTTTGACCAGTTCCAACAAGGTAATTCCTTCCACTTCGGCGCCGAATTTTTCACGCATCGCCAGTTCGTTGAAATCGGAAGTATAGAAACCGGGGACCCGTCCGCCGAGCGAACCGATACGGACCCTGGCCAGTTTCTTCACGCATTCGAGCACCTTGAACTGTCGTGTCAGTTCCGGCATTACGGTATCTGGATGGCCGTAGACCAGACTGTATTTGAGGTTCATCTTCCAGAGCGCATGGGCATTCATGTTGGTGGCGCAAAAGCTATTGGCTGCAATCCGGCCGCCCGTCATCGGAGGTTCCGGCTCCGACCAGAAAATTACCGGTTTCCTGAGCTTGACCGCCATGCCAGGTACGATTGTTCCCAGCGAAAAAGTGATGAAATGGGCCAGGATAACATCAACCCTGGTCTCTTCAAATTTGCGGTAAACCTGTTCCGCCTCTAATTCACTTTGGATCAGCAGACCGCAATCGATGATCTCCACATCCAGTTTTGACAGCGCCTTCAACGCCTTTTGCCGTTCCCCTTCGAGCCGGTCATTGATCCAACTGCCTTTTACCAGCGACAGATATCCCACTTTCAACTTGTTCATTTATTCATGCTCCTGTAAAAAAAGTTCTGTTTCAGCCAGCGTCGGAATTCCGGTACGGCCTCCAAGTTTTGTACACTTCAATGCTGCTACGGCTGCTGCGAAACGCAGGCATGCCTGCCAGTCACCGCCGGTTGCATATCTGTAGGCAAACGCCCCGTGAAACACATCTCCCGCTCCGGTGGTGTCGACAACTTCAACCGAGAACGATGGTTGGTGGTAAATAGTTTTGCCGTCAAAACCGATACTCCCTTTCGCCCCCATCGTAACTGCGGCAAATTTCGTATTCTTTGTGAACATTGTTTTCATTGCAGTGTCAGCATTCTTCTTGCCGGTGAAACGCTCGCTGAATTTTTTTGATGCGATCACGATATCAGAGAGCGCAAGAAGTTCATCTATCCTGGGAACCATTGTTCCAGCGTCAATCATAACTGCGGTTCCGGAGTCGCGTGCGATTTTCGCAGCATGAATGGCCGCTTCGGTATGATGACCGTCCAGATGCAGCAGGCCGGAATCGCGCACCAGCGCAACATTGACCTCTTCCGGCAACAACGGTTTGATGGAGCCGTGGCTCCAGACTATGCTGCGTTTACCTGTGTTATTCTTGATCCAACAGAACGCAACCGGAGATTCGGCACCGATACGCAATTTTATTCCGGTGGTGTCGACTCCTTCAAGCGCCAACCCTTTCAGAATCGATTGACCGCGCGAATCATCGCCGACCGCGCTGATAAATGAGGTCTTGGCACCTAACCTTGCGGCTGCGCAAATCGCAGTTGCAGCCGGACCGCCGCCCTGTTCCATGGTTTCATTTGCCTGGACTTTATCGTCCTGCGGAATTCGCGGAACAGTGCACAAATAGTCGATGCTGCAGTAGCCCAGGCCGGTTATTTTTCTTTTGGACTTCATATATCTCCAATTATAAGCAGTCTCCGGACATTCTCAATCTAAAATAAAAAACTTCTTCAATAATTTCTTTAATTTTATCATAATAATGATAAAATATGATAATATATTCAATTTATCAGGAACGGGTTTATGACTAAAAGCCAACGTGCGCAGAAGATTCTGGAAATACTCAACATCCGTCAGCATTGCACTGTTGAGGTGCTGGAAGAGGAACTGCAGGTTTCCGCGCCGACGCTCTACCGTGATATCAATGGATTGGCATTGCGTAATCTGATAATTAAAACCCATGGCGGAATAGAATTGCCACCAGCCAATTTAACTCTGGATGAATCGGTGAATTCGCGGCATCTGCTGCGTCTGGTGAAAAACCGGATAGGCAAGGAGCAGATCGCAGCCAGAGCCGTCAATCTTGTGAATGACGATGACATAGTTTTTGCAGACTCCTCCACCACGGTTTATTATTTCATCAAGAAGCTACTGGAGAATCACAGGCAGTTTTCCAACCTGACAATTGTTTCAAATTCCGGCGCGATCATACGGGAGTTGACCGATCCTCCCCCGTCGATCACCCTGATCGCACTGGGCGGAGTTTACAATACGAAACTCAACTCATTTCTCGGACGCATCGCACTGAACTCGATCAAACAGCTTCATGTCAGCAAAGCCTTTATTTCGGCAGCGGCGGTGTCGGTGTCGGAGGTGTATACCTTTCATGAAAATCATGCGGAGTTTCTTGCCCAGGTACTCAAGCATGCCGACAGTGCCTGGCTGTTGGCTGATCACTTGAAATTCGAAAACAGGGCAGTATTCCCTATCTGTCGCACCGCCGACTTCGCCGGCGTTATTTCCGATATTGAACTTTCCGCTGCAATCGTCGCAAAATATCTGGCAGCCGGAATAAAAATCAACGTGTGACGGCGGAGATTTTTTCACCACGAAGAAGCGAAGGACACGAAGAAAGTCATCAAGTTTATTCTTTCCCTCGCTTCTTGCTCGGTTGAGACAAACCCTTTTGAAAAAGTGGTTCTTTCTCAAACTCTTTTCCGAAAACTTTTGCATATCTTATCTCTGACTGATTCTCCAATTCCCTGGCTCATTTGAAGTAATGGGCGATTCCCTGCATGAGGAGTCTCATGCCGATTGCGGCAATGAAGAGGCAGAGTATTTTGGATAGTACAGTGCAGACAGTCCTGCCGAGAATGCGGTTTATCGGATCAATGAATCGAAGCATCAGCCAGGTGGCTCCAAAGACAATGGCCACTGAAATGGCGGCGACAGCAAAACCGCTTTGTGAGTAGGTTAAAAGTACGGTCATCATTGCGCCCGGACCCGCCAGGATTGGGCAGGCGATCGGGACTGCCCCGATATGGTGAGCATCCGTTTTCTCCCCGCTTGTCACCCCTTTCACCAGAGCCCCGAAAATCAGGTGGTCCACAGCTATTATCAGAAGCAGAAGCCCTCCGGCCGCCATCAGGTCATTGAGGGTTATCTGAAAAAAATCGGTCAGAATTCGTTCGCCCAGCAGAATGAAGACAAAAAGAATTATTGCCGCCGACAGCGTGCCGGTGCGGAAAGCCCTGTTCCTCTCCTGCGGTGTCATCTTCCCTGTAAGCTGGAGAAAAATAGGAATGCTGCCAATCGGATTGACAATTGCGAACAAGGTTATCGTTGATTTTAAAATTGCAGCCCAGTCCATAGCATCCCTTTAGAGGTTCCCTTTATATTTTAGGTGTCAAACTTAACACGGACACCGCCTAATATCAATTGACAGAAGTGAACTTTCGCAGTTCCATTTTTGTCTCTGTACTATGGTGTTCCCTGATTGAGATGTTTGTTAACTAAGGATCTCATTTCTGTATTTGCCTGGCGGAACTCCTGCGTTTTTCCTGAATGATTTGGAGAACGCGTACACATCGGAAAATCCCAGGCTGTTGGAGATCTCCTTTATGCTCTGTTCGGAATTCCTAAGCATATTCCTTGCAGCCGATATCTTCAGCTCAACTGCAAATTTCAGAGGCGATATCCCGTAGACGGACTTGAACCTGCGGCAGAGATGTTCAGGAGACATGAAGAAACGCCGCCCCAGCCCTTTCAAGTCCAGATCATCCTGGAAATGTCTTTCAATATACCTTTTCACGTTCTCCAGGGAATTAATCTTGCGGCTGAAATCTTTTTCAGCAAAAACATTTCCGTGTAGAAACAACAACATGTTCAGCACTCCGTTTAGTGCAGCCAGATGATTTCCCCCGTCGAGGCTTTGCAGTATAACTCCCAGTTCACGGAAATGTTTGTCAAGCATCGGCATCATTCCGGAGTCAAGTTTGCTCAGTGTGGGAATTGAAACATTTTTATTGCCGGAATAAAAGGACATGAGCTGTTTCCAACTGCCGCGGAAAGGGCCATCGCTATTTTCCAGGCTGAAGGTAAGTTCATGGTAAAGGGGCTTGCCCGGATCCAGCGGACTGAAGGAGTGTGAATCTCCGGGGGAGGTCATCACCAGTGTGCCCGGGCCGGACTCGGTCTCCCCGCCTTTAAGCATGAAATGGTTCTTCTCACTGTCCTCAGTGAAAAATACTATATGGAATACATTGTGGATATGGGAAGGGGCTGGTCTTCTTGTTATCTGTTTCGACATTTCCTCAAGATGGAAAGTCTGGATGCGGAAAAAGAAAAAACCGTCCGTACTGTTGATTCCCAACAGCTGCGAATCCGGAATCCCGCGTCCCGTCCTTAAATATTCGAAACTAGCGCTCATAATCAATATTTGACAAAATATTATCAAAATAAAACATTTGTTCTTCGTAGATTAGATATTATAATAGACAATTATAAACAAATAAAGAGGCTTTTCAAATGAACTCGAAAGAAATAATAAATGCCAATCTAGGTCATTACAATCCTCCAAGGCCCGGACTCACTTTTGATAATGACAGGAAAAACGACATGGCCTGGTCCGGTCCCGGAACTCCCAAGGGGTATGTTCAAAAAAGATGGACAGAGGGGCAGTTCGAATATTATGACGACATGTGGGGGAATCTCTGGGCGCGCGTGACTGACGGCTGCGCCGCTGGTGAAGTGCACAAGCCGGCTATTGAAGACTGGTCGCAATTGAAGGATCTCAAAATTCCAAAATATGATTTCAATGAAACCGTTGACTGTTTTCGGAAAGGTTTCATCCACAATCAGGATAAATTCAAGATGGCAGGAATGCCGGGTTGGATATTTGCATCTTCACGTTATCTGCGGAAGATGGAAAACTATCTGATGGACATGCTTCTTTATCCGGAAGAGGTAAGGGCGCTTCACGAAAAAATATCCGTAGTTTATGAGGAAGTTATCCGGGCTGCCGGAAAAGCAGGCGCCGAAGGGATATTTTTCTGTGAAGACATGGGCACGCAGAACGGGCTCCTGTTTTCCCCGCAGTTGTGGCAGGAATATTTCGGGGACCTGTATGGCAGGCTTTTTGGAATGGCACACGAATGCGGAATGAAAGTGTTCATGCACTCATGCGGACAGAACCGGGAAATCCTGGAACCACTCCTTAACGCCGGAGTAGACTGTTTCCAGTTCGACCAGCCGACCGTCTATGACATGTCCGATCTTTCCCGCTTGCTGAAAAAACACAAGGCCGCGCTCTGGTCCCCGATAGACATCCAGAAAATACTTCCGACCGGCAACCGGCTTGTCATCGAAAAAGGCGTTGAAGAGATGTTTGAACACTTTGAAGGATTCCTCATCCTGAAAAACTACGGGGATCTCAAAGGAATCGGCGTTGATCCTGAATGGGACAACTGGGCCTATAAGGCAATCATCAAGCATATCAAGGAGTCGTAGTCTCTTGAGATAATTTTTTTCAAAATGAAAAAAATATGTTAACTAGTACATTGACAATAACTATAATAATACTATATTAACTGTCAATGAAATCTGCAGATGTCAAAAATATAGAAAAATGGGCTTCGGAGCTTGACGGTGTTATAACCTTGCCGGATCTGAAGGTCGTTTTTGGCGGGCAGAGCGAAGCTGCGCTTTTCAAGAAACTCGAGTCTGCCTTGATAGAAAAGGTGTTGATCAAGGTCAAACGTGGAATCTATGCCCTGCCTGGCTCATCGCTTGAGACCATAAGTGCTCGTATCAATCCTGATTCATATATCTCGACAGGGACGGTCCTGGCGTCAAAGGCCATAATAGGTTCAGTTCCGGCGCGTAGAATCCAAGCTGTTAAGATCGGAAGACCGAGAGTTTATGAATGTGAAATAGGCATAATTGAGCACCTCAGCATAAGCCCTGACCTGTATTTTGGATTTGAGACCGTCAACGGGATAAAGTTTGCCACGGCAGAAAAAGCTTTCCTCGATATCTGCTATTTCTATTTTAAAGGCAGAAGATTCTCATTCGATCCGGAGAGCGACGTGAACTATGACGGGCTCAAGGCCGATGTCATTTCCGGCTATCTCGGTAAATATGACCGACGGTTTGTTTCTTTTTTCAGGAGGATATGGAAAATATGATAAAAGTAGAAGCGCTGCTTGTAAGGGTTATGGATCTTTTTGCGAGAAAGTTTGACAGGAGGGCAGTCCTGCGTGGAGGAATGGGTTTGAGGATTCTCGGCTGCGAGCGCCTGACAAACGATCTGGACTATGTTTTCATTCCATTCAAATCTAAAAAGGATATTGTTGAAGATGTCATTTCGGCTCTCAAAGAAATAGAAGGAGCAAAGATTCAATATTCTTTCAATTCGAAATGCCTGCGCGTTGACTTGAAGGTGGATGATGTCTCTATCCAAATTGAAGCGAAGGTTGCCATGGATGTACCAATACAGATAATTTCCAACAAGGAACTTGCCGTGAAGTTCAACCTCCAGCCTCGCTTGATCCCTGTTGTTGAATATTCCGTTGCCCTGGCAAACAAAATGGCCGCATGGAATGAACGACGGCTCATAAGGGACGTCTACGACATCTGGTTTTATCTTATGATGGGAATCAATCCGGACATCAAGACATTGAAGGAACGACTCAAGAAGCCGTCTTATTCGAAGCTTGTCCGAAAAGAGGATTATTTCAAGGGCTCAGATGTTGGACAGTTCTATGATTTCCTCAGGATGAAGATTAGGGATATGACTGATAAAGATATTGAAAACTCCTTGGGCGATTACCTTAAAAAAGAAGATATTGCCGGTCTCTCCATGAAATTTCGTGCGAAACTCGCCGATTTGAAATAGTAGAGCTGATCTGAAATTTTACGGTCTTCCTCTTGATTTCAGCATAGCTCTGATTATGTTCAGTTCATACGAGAATCAAAATTCCTGTTAGGCTGGACATGAATAAAAAATCAATTAAAACCCATGGCAAGAAGAACAGCTCTATTGATGAAGCTGTCAAATACGGTATAGACGTTAGCTTGCTGGATATCAATCTTGGAAAAACTCCGGAACAAAGGATCCAGGACATTAATGATGCCTGGCTTGCCATTCTCGAACTGCAAAAGGCCGTAAAATCTTATCCGTCTGAAAAAAGCGCTGGAAACTATAAAGCCCGTACATAGGATGCATCCGGCTAAACCGCCTTTCAATGACGAGATTTCAAGGCTTGAAACATTTAGAAATATTTATCTTTCAACCGAATACGGGCAAATTGACTGTCTCGGTCAAATTATGGGAATTGGCTCTTTCAAGGAAACCTTGGAAAACAGCTCTGAGATTGAAATCAGAGGAAAGAAATGCAGGATAATCACGCTGGACGCACTTATAAAATCCAAGGAATCTCTTGGTCGCCAGAAAGACAAGGAGGCGGTTGTCATTCTCAAAGCCCTGCTCGAAAAAACAATGGATAAGCATTGAGACATTCTAAGAAGAACGCCTTTAAAAAGGATGATATCGCAGTCTTTCCAATCATCTGCCCAGTTCCATTTCGGCGTGGTTCCATATGTTGTGCCCCCAGCCCAAGAGTGGATGAAATGCATATGGTGTCATGGTTTTTCCCTGACGGTCGAGGCGAACAAGCATAAAGTGCAGACGGTCTCCTTCTTTTGGTACGTTGCGGGTGTAGCCCGGCAACTCCTTGAACGGAACTGCTATCTCGACCGTATAGCCTTGATCCTTGTCATCTGGCGTGTTGAGTGTACCGCGGACTGTTATTCCCGTCTTCAGTCCATTCATGTTTTGCGACGGATCCAGGCCTGAACCCCAGAGTTGCGCCCGTTTGCATTCCACTGAAAAACTATTTATCTCTGTAGATCGGTAGAAACTTGAAGAAGCATTTCGGCGCGCCTTCTGGCTTCGGACAGGAATATCTGCGGATCCTTGAACTGGGAGTTTTTGATGTCGGCCTCCAGAATCAGGTTTCCTGAATAGGGGAGGGTATGGAATATTTTTCGGAACTTATCCCAATCTATGTTACCTTCATATGGCAGCATGTGGGTGTCTGAACCGAGATTGTCATGGAGATGCACGGTCTGCAGCCGGTGCCCTAATTTCTCCAGTAATTTGAAACAAGTTCCTTGGACGTTTTCATGTCCGGAATCATAACAGAATCCGACAGTATCACTTTTGGATTCATTCAGGCAACTCTCCAAGACCTGGTCGTAATCCAGCTTCTGTCCGTTTTCCAATGCCACTTTTATCCTCTTGACAGATGCATATACCTCAAGAATCTTTATGCTCTCTTTTCCCTTAACGATCATCCGGTCTCGCTCTTCTCCATGCGGGATGTTATAAGGCTGAATAAGGTGCACCACTATGATTTTGCCATCCAGTTCCATGGCTGTATCAATGGCCACCTTGCATTGGCGAATTGATTCCAGCCTCTCGGCCTCGTTGAGTGAGAACAGTCTGTCGCCCTCTGGAAAAGGGGCATGCACAGAATCAATTGTCAGTCCGTTTTTCTCGATCAGTTTCTGTATCGCAATCCTTCCTTCACGAGTGGCATAGCCAGAGTGCTCCGGTCTTGCTCCCAAGGAGACCGCCTCAAATCCCGCCTCCTTAATCATGTGGATTACCTGTGCAAAAGGAATATTGCAGTCAAATCCTGTGCATATTGATGTTTTCATCTTTGAAGCCCTTAAGTTAAAAAAGTTTTGAACATCCAACATTCAACTTTGAACATCGAATTAAATCCGAATTTATTCGAAGTTGGAAGTTTCCGCCGCGGCGGATTGAGTGTTCGAAGTTCAAATTATTAAAGTTGCGGCTTCCAGCCGCCTAATTTAACGTATAGGAATTTCAAAATTATAACAATACAAGAAAAATATTTTAACCACTAA
>CAZION010000209.1:0-10273 GCA_964540865.1 uncultured Victivallis sp. | reverse complement strand
TTTGCGGTTTTCGAATTTCACTTCCGCACTTCCTTTATATTGAAACTCTACCGGGAGTGTGATCTCAACATCGGCAGCCCGGTCATTGTCCGAATTCAGGGAGATTACATAGAGCTTGTCGCCCAGCTTGCGTGTCATGAATCTTATAACCGGGTCGGATATCGCGGCATTCGATGTCTTCTCAAGAGATAAGATAACGTCCTCAAGGGACAGAAGCTCACGGTTTACGTCCACGCAGGCCCGGTAATCCTCGGGATAAAGAGGGAGTGAGCAGAAATATGAGATTCCTGTTGCACCTGCGATGATAACTCCGTATGACTGGGCCACTTGTTCGGCATAGGTGCATTCGCGGTAATGGTTCGACAGATTCTCACCCGCAAGGAAATAGAAAACTGGTTTGCGCTCCTCCCTGCCGGCCTCCCACATCATGTCTGTAGCCCTTATCATTTCCGCCACCTTCCTGTTTTCCCTGTTTGTGAGATAGTCGTCAAGCATGATGATATCAGTCTTCAATCCGGCATATCTGCCGGGTATGCCTATAAGCGTATTATTCATGAACACCGGCATATACGGACTGAGTTTGCGATGCGCCTCCATGTACGCCTCCACCTCCTCGGATTTCGCATAAAGTTCCGGTTCATCAACAGCCATCCAGGCTATGACATTGTCGCTCTTAATTGTCTGAAGCCGCTGTTCAGGCTTTATGCTTTCCCGGTTTCTCCAGCTTTCACCCGCCCAATATATTATCTTAATCCCGTCACTCCCGCATAACTCGAAGAAATCCTGCAGCCGTTCAGTGAAGTTATCCTTTGATATGACAAGAAAACACCTGTACCCCATCTTCTTGTGAAGCCTAAGCATGTTTTTGAATATCATGTCAACATCGGCGGGCTTGACAGTATCCATGAATGTTGTGCTGAAAAAAGGAGTTATCGCCAGATACGGTTTGCCGTCAACTACCAAACAGCGCCGCTGATGGTCTATCTGTGTTGCGCCAGTTTTGTACTCGCGCTTAACGAGTTTGGCGGTCCCGCTCACCAGCTTTTCATTTCCCTTGAACACATCCAATGTCATCTGATGTTCGCCGTTCGCAATCCCGCCCAGTGGGATTTCAACCGCGAATTCCGGTTCAAGGTTCACATCGAACGCCTTTCCAGCCACGGAAACCTTGCCGGTCAGCTTATCCGCATCGGGAAGCCTGAGAGATCCTACGAGAACCGCTGCCGGTTCGTTCATGTAATAGTTATAGCGGGTGTACAGGTCGAGCTGGGACACCAGACTTATCCGTTTCCGTTGTGAATAGCGCTCTTTCCCGTCAACCATTATCGACACTTTGGCATCTATGGACTTCTTCTCTTCAGCACCACCGACAGGAATAACCACATCGGTGTTACCTTTATCAGCCTTAACATTCTTTTTGCCGATTATTTCCCCTGTGGCAACATCCTGGATATTGACTTCCGAATCCATAGATTCCCCGCCAAGATTCACAATAGTGCCGGATACGCCGCTCTTCGAATCCTTCCCTGAGACCAGAATCAGATCTTTAACACCCACTTTATACTTGTCCAATGTCCCGTCAGGAAGAACTATCGCCGGAAAACTGGCGGGGACATGGAAATTCGCCTCTTTTACATGGGTGAGGGAATATACCTCTTTGCTGTCCGTATCATTGCGGCCGATATTCAATCCCCATTTTCCAGAAGTGTCCGGGCCTGCGAAATTCGCAAGGGGGAATTTGAATTCGTAGTCAATGGATTTCTCTTTCTCGTTGAGCTTTGTTTTCACCTCCCAGTTTCCGTTCCATGCCAAAATCCTGCCGGGTCCCATATCCGTCCTGGAACCGGCAGCGTTTGCCGTCAGATGATAATAGGCGTTTCTCCCGAATGTCGTATCGAGCATGATTTCGATGCAGTCCTCCCCATGAACCCCCAAATCGTCATGTTTGCGTTCCGTACCCCTTACTTTGGACACATCAGGCACATATGCGCGTACCGCAACATAGAGATTGTCATCATCACAGAGCAGATACGCCTCAGTTCTGTTCAAAGGTGTCCCGCCTTTTAAAAAGAACTTGTCAATCTTCGCACCTTCCTTAAACCAGATGTCTTCAATATCACCGTCTATCACCGGTGGTATTGAAGCCTTAGCGATCGAATTGTCACCTTCTATCTCCACCTCCTTCTTGACATTTGCGGCGTATTTGGCCTTGTCGAGGGGGCTCGGCATATATTTGGTGGCCTCTTTGCCGATCTCCACCTGAATGTCGTCCGCCCATACTGTTCCGGGCCTGGTAAATCTAACGCTCCCGCGCACTATCGCTATTTCAGGCTTCTCCAAAGTGAATGAATAGCGCTTCCATTCCTTTGACAGTTTAACCGGCTTGGAATGATTCTTATGCCACAGCTCCCAGATGTTCAAGGTCGCATCAAAATCGTCTTCAGAAGCCTTCAGATATATGGAGAAGGTGACAGGCGTTTTCGCCATTACACTGACATCGTATGTGCTGACCCCGTTCACCTTAGGGTATTTATCCCCGCAAGTCATCCTGACTGAATTACCGCCTGAAACTTTTTCATTGGCGTCTATGGCGAAAGATTTTATGAAATCCTCCCATCTCCCGTCAAAACTGTATTTTCCGTCCGACGACAAAGGCCTCATGTAATTCGGCATGCCTTCCTGAAGATGTTCGAAAGAACTGTTGACCACCAGATTCTTCGCCCCGTCCCCGCTTATGGCGTAAAGCTGGAAATTGTCCACTGAAAGACTAGTCTTGTATCCGTAGAGGGCTATCTTGCCGTTTACACCAGGCTTTGCAATTTGAAACGAATCCACCGGCTCCCCATTGACTTTATATGAATACTTATAACCGTCTCCGAGTTTTTCCCTGGAGACATAAATCTTGCATGGTTTGGCGAAATCCAGACCGGATATAGCCCCACCCACGTTCCCTCTGGACCTTTCTTCTCCAGGAATGCGGTATGCCGTATGGGCGCGAAGCGGGCTGGACGGGGTAATCATGAAGTTTATTCCGTCAATAATCACACCGCAATGTCCGTAGTCCTTTCCTTCTGGCTTATCCACAGTCAGCTCCGCCGTGAAAGCGAAGTCGCCTTCCTGCACCCGTCTGAGTGTGAGATTGCCACCCGGCGGGATAAGAACCTTCCCATTTTCGCATTTCACTCCCTTGGAAGGTTCCCAGTTTTCGACAAATAATCCCAAGACATTGAAATCATCCCCGAAAACCGGTACTCCCTGGTTATCCTGTCCAGACAGTTTCATGCCCGGCATCATACTGACGAACAATGCGGCGACAATAATTCCATATTTCATCCTATATTCCCCTTTTTGTTTATCACATATCATTTGATTGCTGATTTTCCTTGTGTTCAAACCCAATAATCCAGGAATCCATTAGTCCGTAATCCAAAAATTGAGAGTAACATGTTAACCTCGCAGATACAATAATGGAACAAAATAATGGCTTACTGGAAATTTACGGATCGTCGTATCGCCCGGCTTTGCCCCACATGCGATATAGAGATTCCGGTTCAGAACCACCGCTCCAGCGGGTGCCGGTCCAGGTAATTCCAATCCTGGAGACTGCGAAAAGGCTGGCCCAATCAACGTGCTGATCGATATAAGCGAGATTGGCTCCCATGTTGTGGCGGTATCCAACGGAATAATAATTATTATCTATAATTGAGTCATAATCCTTATCTCCATCACTGTCGCCCAGCATGATTATCTCGGACGGTCGCCTGACCGACTGAACTTGTACTTTCTGGGTCGCGACAGCCCCATTGCGAGAGTAAGATCCAAGTAACCTATTGTAGCCGTAGTGCAAGCCCATATAACCCCATTTCGACGCGTAATCCGTCGATACCGATGGACACAACCATACGCCAAGTTTGGTTCCTGTCAGATCGTTTGAATTTAGAGACCCGTCCTTGCCCGTCAGTTCATAATCTATAAAATTGTAGAAAAACCGCGGATTTATCGAGTCTCCGTAATCCCATGCGGGAAACCAGCCATTATAATTTTCCAGATAGAAACCCATTCCGGAACCGAGTTGCTTGAGATTGCTCATGCAAAGGGTCTTGTTTGCCGAATCCTTGGCTTTCTTCAAAGCAGGCAGCAATAAACCCGCCAGTATTGCGATGATCGCTATCACTACGAGGAGTTCGATGAGTGTAAAAATCTTCCTCGATGAAGATATTTTACCAGTTGGGATTTCCAATCTTGCGCTTTTCATTTAAACCTCCTGTTTAAGTCATATGAATGTCTTAATAAATTGATTTTCACCTAGATGAAAATCATGTGGTTTCGCCTATGACCAGTTCAGTCATTATTAATTCCCTGAACGGATACTTCTGCCTTCCCTCAATCATTGCAACAAGTTTCTCAACCGCCGTCCGACCCATTTTCCTGCAATCAACCTTGACTGTGGTAATCGCCGCAATCCCATCTCCAAAGATTTCTACGCCATCAGCACCGGTCAAAGCAAAGTCCTGAGGTATTTTCTTACCATGCTTCCTAGCGGACGAATAAACATCCACAGCAGTAATATCGTTAGATGCCACAACCGCATCAAAATCATATCTTTCACTTGACAATATCTTATCCATCAGGTTAAATACCGGGCCACGGGAGAATGATTCTTCAAAAACATGATCGGTTCTTATCTTTATATTATGCTTCTTCAATGCTTTCATAAAGCCTTCTGTACGTTCCTTTGCAATTGAATTTGTCTTGAATCCTCCGATGTGCAGGAATTTCCTATGCCCGTTTTTGATTAAATATTCCGTAAGCCTGAAAAACCCTCCGAGATTGTCATGGGTGATCGTACTGATACGGTTATCGGGAAAACAGGTGTTTATCTCTATAACGGGACGGCCTGCGAGTTCACAGACATACTTGTCCTCTAAAGTAGTGCCCCATATTATCATTCCCTCTATGTATTTTTCTTTGAAGAGCTTGAGGTATTCCTTGTCTGCGACAAAATCATCGGTCTTGAAAACCAGCAGCAGCTTATACCCTGTCTTGATCATCGCCTCCTCCATCCCGGTGATTACGTCAATGATTGTACGGTCGGCTATGGCACCATTCAAGAGTGAGGGAATTACCAGCGCTATGATATGGGATCTGCTATTTGAAAGTCGCCGGGCGTTTATGTCTGGGGAATAATCAAATTTCCTTGCAGCCTCCAATATTCTCTTCTTTGTCTTGGCTGTTACGGAAATTTTAGTAGAGGTGTTGTTAAGCACCCTTGAGACAGTGCTTTTCGCAGTGCCGACATAATCGGCTATGTCCTTCAACGTAAATCTACGCTCCTGCCTGGCAACCATGGACGACTCCTGTGCTGTTTCCGTGCAAATCCTGTACTGCGCCTGTCCTAATTATATCACTGCAACCGGTTGCAGTAAAGATCCAAGTCGATTATTTTTTGAAAATATCTTGTGATGCAGGTAAGAGGTCAGTCTATACTGGACAAGTAAGCCAGGCTTCGACTTCACTTCCTTATCCAGAATATCCTTGTCTCGTGGCGCTTCATGGAGATTTTGCATCTGCGGCGCTTCAGCTTGATCTCCTCGCCGGTCAGCGCATCTTCAAGGGTAGCAGCATAAGGAAGTGTCAGCTCCTTTTCGCCAAGTGAATTTGCGACATACGCAATCATCGAACGGTTGGCGTAAACCGTGTCTCCACTCGCGGTGTAAATATGCACACCGGCATTTTTCAGAAGTGCGCGTAGAATAACTGTAGGCACACATGGAGCCGCCGAGAAAATCGATGTCCATCCCGGATGTTTCTTTATGCCGAATCCCGGTGTGCCGGAATGGAGGAATCCCAGAGCTTCGGCATCCGGGTCTGTAATCCCAAGCACCGGCCCGCTCACCCCGGTATCCACGTGCAACCACCCGTAGCGGATGTCTTCATCGCCCAACATCTTGGGTGCGCGTTCCGGATCCACCCATATGGTGAGAGGAATGCTTTCTTTCTCCACCGCCAAACGCATTCCGACAAGGTCACTCGCCGAATCCGTTGAGAAGGTTCTCTCGCCATTGCTGTCTTTAAGCAGTCCTGGTGCAAATGAAAACACGAGTGTCCGTCCGTCACCCTTGAGCTTTTCAATATCCGCAAGCAGCTCGGAATCTATTCGGAACAGGTTGAGGAATACCACCACCTTGAAACGCGAATAGTCGGTACCGCGCAGGAAAGTTCGAAGCTCGAAGCAGTCGAAAGGCGCACCGGTCGGGAAGAATGCACCATGGCTTTCCGTCAGAAGAGACTGCTGGAACATTGGATTGAATCGCATGGTTGAGATACTGCGTTCGTCTATTACAACAGCCACTTCAGCGACAGATCCGCGATCCATTTCCAGGGCTTTGAGTCCTGCACGGTATAAATCTCCCGCTATTTTCTGCCGTTCCGGTTCCTTGAACCACTGGGCACCGAGGCTATACCACCAAAGTTGCTGACCATGTGACAATACCTGCGCGAAATTGCGCCGGAAATACATCCCGTCGTGCCAAGGATCACGAGTCGTAAAACACGCTCCGCCCTGACGGGCAAAAGCTGGAGGATGGTCGTCTTCAAGGAAAACCAGCTTGTTGCGGCTGGCTGCGGAATCCGCAAAAGGCCCCATGACCGTACCAATTGTAAAAGGCTTCTCATCGGCGCGGTAAAAATATTCGCAGGGGCTGCAGATGAAGTCAATGTCGTCGCTTTCCAATAAACGGCCAACAGCCAACTGTCCGCATTGCGAGAGGTTCTGTAGACGGCTCAAACCAAGCGTGTATCCATAGAAGAAGCCGATCAGTTTTGGGCTGTCAGCATAGGCAGTGCGGATAATGTGCGCAAAACTGAGGATGATTTCCGCGAAACGGTTGTTCAGCCAGAGCGAGAATAGTTCCACTCTCTTGGCTTCAGGATTGCTTATATCGAGGAACTCACCGTGTCCTAGAGCATGACAGACAACTGGCGAAGGCACCGGATTCTCGTCACAGTCAATACAAGACGCTCGCAAATATTCCCTGAATGCTTTTTGTGTCGGCGCACTGAAGTCACAGGTCGCTTCCGGCGCAAAAGTGCGCAGGAACCACTCGTTGGTGTTGAATGCGCATGGCAGCCATCCGTAGACGCGATGCGCATAGTCGCTGGCGCGGACATGTGCGACAATCGCTTTCAGACAGTCAAGAGCATGCGTGTCCCAGAATTTATCGCCTGGAGAGATGGCAAGGGTCGAACCGTACTTTGAGAAGGCAGTTGCAAACTTCTGTTTTTCCACCTCGTCGGCTGAACATGAATCAACAAGCGCCCATGGATTGCGATACTCGATCAGATTGGTAGGCTTGCCGTCAGAGTCCAATGCTTGCCGGACGTACCAATCAGGCGTAAATACTGCGGCCTGGATCCTGACCACGACAACCGCTTTCTTGCTTCCTTCCGGAGTATTCTGGTCGTAAAGCCTCAAGACCGTCTTTATCCGGGTGTCCATATCCGTGAAATCATACTGGCCCGGCCCCTTCCAGTCAATGAATATCGGCACCCAGCAATGCATTATTCCCTGTCTTGCCATCGCCGGTATTTCAATCTCTGCCGATTCCAGCATTACTTTAATATCCGGATTTTCATTGATTTTATAGGATGTGAACGGTTGAACGGCCCCATCAATAAAGAAGGACATTCCGCCGTTATGCTTGCCGACTTTGACATCGTGTTCTTTTGCTTGCATAAAAAACTTTCCTTTTATTTTAGATATTCGTGATGAATGTAAAATTCTTGGATTTAAAATTTTTCCAGAAGCTGGAAAAATTTATTTCCTATCCGATTCAATTAGGCGGCTGGAAGCCGCAACTTTTAAGTAGGGGCGGGCTTTAGCCTGTCCCCAGTATTTAAGAGATAGTACCCCTTTAAGGGCGTACCTAATATGTTCAGAAACCTTGAAATTCCTTAACGTCAATATAAGACACGTCAACAGAGTGACGTGGCTACAACAAATCTAAACTGTAGCTGCGGCACTCCGCTGCCGCGTTCTTCAAATTAAGCGGCCAAAGACCGCGACTCTATTCCAACAATGTGTAATAGGCGTCTCGCCTGTTTTTTACTCTTTCTTAAATTAGGAAGACAGGCGAGACGCCTGTCATAAATTCTTTATTCAAAGAAGCCGGCAGGATGCCAGTGTTCTTAAAAATACAATTTCCTCAGAAATTATGATCCCATTTGATGCGTTTTACGGGAACTTTCGCCTCGAGGAACGCCTGAATGATCGAATGCGACAGCTTGTCTGTAATACCCTTATGGAAAAGCCGGAGCGTGAGTTTGACCGAAGTCACACCCTTGTCATAATCCCGTTCGAAATCAAAATAGAGAATTTTTAATTCAGGGAACTGTTTGATAGGTTTTATAATATCGCTCAATTCAGTTTCATTGGGAGTTACAATCACAAGCGTCCTGTATGAGTCACGAGGGTACAACTTGTCAAGGTTCTTAAGTCCGACAAGGGAGACAACGCCGATCAGCGCTGAACAAATACCGATCAGATAGAGTCCCGCACCGACAGCCATGCCAATCCCTGCCACAAGCCAGAGACAGGCGGCTGTGGTCAGCCCCCTTACATTGAATCCCTCCTTGATTATGGCGCCTGCGCCTATGAATCCGATACCTGTTATGATTTGCGCGGCTATCCTCCCGGGATCGGCAAATCTGCCAATCGCGCCCCCAGCAGTTGAGCCTATCATCGCTTGCGCTGCCACAATTTCAGATACAATCATGAAGAGTGCGGAGCCCATGCTGACTAGCAAGTTTGTCCTGAGGCCTGCGGCACGTCCGTGCATGTCTCGTTCAAACCCGATTATTCCCCCAAGCACACCTGCCAGAGCGAGTTTTAAAATAATTGTCAGCATCTCAGGGTTTGCCAAATCGTGCATGACTTCTGTTCTCCAATTATAAAACATTATCTAAACGAAAATCTTCTCATGTTATCCCTTAGGACCCGTAAATAAATAACTATGACATATTTCTTTACGGCTCCTTAGCCATTTTTTTACCTACAAGATATTCACAAGTGCGCCAGTAGCTTATAGCTGACTTAAGACCTTCCGCCACTTCCATCCCGGGCCATGCGCCGGACTCGAAGTTTACGGGATGCGAATATCCAATGCGCAGGAGGCCTTCAATCACATCGGTCCAGGATATGGTGCCGAAGCCGGGCGGCAGATGCTCGTCGATACCATGGGGTGACACGAATCCGGTGGAATTAAGGACTTTCTCGCTGGGACCATGGTTGTCATGAAAGTGGGTTGTGAATAGTTTGTCACCCATAATCCCAATCCACTTCACAACGTCGCTGCCAGCACAATGCGCATGACCTGAATCGAGACAGTAGCCTACTGCGGGGGAATCCGCCATCTTCACAAGTTTCGGAAGTTCCACCATGTTACCAAGCGGCTCAAACCTGTCCAGGTTTTCAAATGCTATAAGGACACCCTTGTCCTCAGCGTATTTCCCGGCGGCATGCAAGTTTGCTGCGCAACATTCTATCACACGGTCAACCCCGTGCTTCTCGCATTCCCCTTTGAAAACATCAAGGCTCTGGTTCGTTTCAGTGAAGTGCCCGATGGCGCGGCCGCTGTGGAGGACAAGGGCTTCGGCACCGAGATTGGCAGTGTAGTCGATGCAGGTACGCATGTGGTCTACAGCCTCTTTCTGCGATGAGCCGATGGGTGCGTAAGTCGCACTGAGCCCGTGATGCTGGGCCGCCTTCATACCCCTTGCCGCAAGCTCTGCGCCAATCCGTTTAGTTTCCACGTCCATATCAAATGATGACGGTTCCTCGACGTGGTAACCGGAAATCATCACCATGTCTACGCCGCAGCCCTGCACAATGTCAAAAGCGCGACTGATCTCGGCGTCCGAAAG
This sequence comes from uncultured Victivallis sp., assembly GCA_964540865.1. Lineage (GTDB taxonomy): Bacteria > Verrucomicrobiota > Lentisphaeria > Victivallales > GWF2-50-93 > GWF2-50-93. The sequence goes on along the minus strand of CAZION010000209.1, from coordinate 352 downwards.
TTTGCTGATCCTCGTCCCGTCCCAATTGACAGTATTGACCTGATATGAAAGCCTGAATTTTACGTTCATCTTAAAACTCCCAACTATTCAATACATGTTTTTAGTAACATGTTACCCACAACCTACCATATCTTCCCGAAGATTTCAAGACCTGAACAATAGATTTGAAAGTTATTTGCTGTTCAACCGTAATCCCTCACTCTTATTCCATTTGCGCACTCTGCGGCTTAATCTCAGCGCACTCTGCGGTAAGAGCATTGAAAACTAACCGCGAAGGTCGCAAAGGAGGGAACCGCAATGAGCGTAAAGCTTCAATTCTTGATTTTCACTTTGTAAACATGACGGAAGTGGC
>CAZION010000208.1:0-10398 GCA_964540865.1 uncultured Victivallis sp. | reverse complement strand
TCTATGGAGTAGCATCTTAAAAATATCAATACGTAATTTGTGTACAGTAAGTTTAAATTAGTGGTTAAAGTATTTTTTCGTGCTTGCCCAGTCGGATGACTGGAATGTTTCGTATGTTTTGTGGTAAAAAAAGGAAAAATAATAATGATTAAGACCGGAATATGCAGTGTGACGCTGGCGAAAAAGAGCGTCACTGAAGTAATCGCAATTGTAAAGGAAGCCGGACTCGAAGGAGTCGAATGGTGGGGGAAAGACCATGTGCCGCACGGTGACATTGCAACTGCGAAAAAGGTAAAGGTGTTGACAGATGCCGCCGGACTCAAGGTTTCATCCTACGGTTCCTACTACCGTGCCGGAGTCAGCGAGGCGGAAGGCTTGAGTTTTCAGAGCGTGCTTGATACGGCGGTAGCGCTCGAAGCACCGACCATCCGCATCTGGGCAGGGAACTGTGACTATGGCAAGGCTGATGAAACCCTTGTTGAAAAAGTTGTCTCAGACACCATGCGCATAGCTGATATGGCCGCCAAGGCCGGGTTGACAGTGACCTTCGAGTTTCACGGCGGTACGCTGACAGACAACAACAAGCACGCGATAAAGTTCGCATCCATGACCGAACACCCGGCAGTCTTCTTCTCATGGCAGCCGCCGCACGGCTACACGATGGAGCACTGTCTGGAAGGGCTTCAGGGACTGCTACCGCGACTCAGCACAGTACACGTTTATCATTGGACTATCGGTTCATACGAGAAAAACACATTCAATGAAACCATACGTCCACTGAAATATCCCGAAGATTTCCATCGCCATCCGCTCGCTGACGGTGTAGAAAGATGGCGTGAATATTTCAAGGAAGTCAACAGGACAGGACGCGATCATTTTGCATTGCTGGAGTTCGTCAAAGACGACTCGCCTGAACAAGTGATTGAAGATGCCGGAACTTTGAGGGAAATTTAAATGATGAACCTTCTTCAGTTATTAAAGTATTTTGAATAGATCTTCTTCACTTCCCCGGCCTCATCTAGCTCGACCAGGGCAATGTTTATCTGGTGGCGCAGGTGACTGTCTCTCGGCAGGGCGAATGCATATTTGCGTTTCTCGAAAAGCGGCCCTGTCTCGCTGACGGCAAGCTCAGGGTGTGCGTGGTCATAGGCCTCAAGCAGGGGTGCGTCATCAATTACAGCAACGACATTTCTGGCGACCAGACCATGCACAGCTTCTTCAAGCGTTGCATACGATGTCACTTCGAAACCACGCTTCAAGCAGTAGCTTTCGCCAAATGTCCCCTTGACCGCACCGACTGACTTACCACCCAGGTCCTCGACATCGTTGACGGCATACCTGATGCTTTCCATCGTCATAACGGCCGTCACGCTGGATGTGATGTATGCAACAATGCCGACACCGAACACCAGCCATATTGCGGAAAAGATTTTCGTATACCATGTGGAGACTGAGCTGACCCTCGTCTTGCCGCTTACGGTCAGCGAAACAATCCGGTAGAGCGCCTCGGCGAAGCCATCATGTGCAGTGCTCGGAAATTCCTTGTCGATCCGGCGCCAAAAGAACATCAGTAGAAAACTTAGCACGACCACCAAGAGCGAGCCATAGCCGAAAACAGCCATATGCCCATTATCGACTAGGCCGTTCCATATCCGCTTGAACGAGTGCTTCGAATCGGAATTAACCATTATGCGGAGCCCGCCATCCGCGATTGGATGCGTAAATTCCATGATTCTCTCGCGTTCGCTTGTGACAAAGATGTCGGCCACCGCGATGTCGACCGTTCCGGATGATACGCCTTCGAGAAGCGCCGCAAAGTTGTCGAACTCACGGAAATTGCTCTTCAGCCCGAGCTTCCGTTCGATCTGTTCCCAGAGTTCGAACGAGTAGCCCCCATAATGGCCGTCCGCATACTTTTTTATGAATGGCGCCTCGACAATGATCCCGACATTGACCGAAGGCATGTCCTTCTTGCTGCCGCTGTCAGTCTGGGCGAGGCATGTGCTGCCCGCTATCGCAAAGGCGACGAAGAGGGTGAAGCAGATTATCTGACGGATCCTGGACTGCGTGCGGAAACGCACCGGAACTCGATTGTGATTGACGGTTATTCTGATTTTCATAATACTTAAATCTAATCCGGAAACTGCAATGAATCAAGGAAGGTATTCAAGTACGTCTGTTCTATGACAGTTCATTTGATCCGGACCTTGCTGCCGGTAGCATTCAAGACGCCTCGGAGCTACGTTCACGTATAGGAATTTCAAAGTGACCAGTAAGCAGTCACCAGTGATCAGTCAATAGATTTTGTTACTGAAAACTGATGACTAAAGTTGCGGCCCCTGGCCGCCTAATTAATAATTCTTAATGGCGGGTTGGGCGTCACCGCATTTGATGTTCCTTCCGCTCCTTTTCCATTCTTGTTGTTCGCCCATGTCTTGAAGGTATATTCTGTCCCGTTTTCAAGACCAGTCACGACAATAGGGCTTGCGGCCTTGGTGACGGACATGCCGTCCACTGAAACAGTGTATGATGTTATCGGACTGCCTCCATTTCCTGGAACTCCACCCGATGCTGACGGTGCAGCGAATGATATTGTCGCCTGTCCGTTTCCTCTCACGGCCTTAATTCTGGTCGGGACAAATGGAACTGTCGAGGGAGTCACACGATCAGACGTTTTCCCAGGTCCTGTCCCAAGCCAGTTTGTGGCCATGACCTTGAATGAATATGCCGTACCGTTTGTCAGTCCGACAACAGTGATAGGATCAGAAGTCAACCCATGTGCGGTCATGCCTCCTGGACTGGCGACCACTGTGTAAAACTGGATCGGACTTCCGTTGTCAGATGGGATATTGAATGAAACTGTGGCCTGTCCATCACCCGGAACGACAGATACAATATTGGGCGCATAAGGAACTGAGGCTGTCGGAATTACTGTAGCGGAGGGATCCGAATATACGCTATCCCCTATGGCATTCACTGCGGTTGCCGTGAATTTGTAGGGGGTTCCTCCGAGAAGACCGGTGATTGTTATCGGACTCGATGGATTGAAAGCAGTCATGCCTCCGGGATCCGCGGTAACCATGTAAGATGTTATCGGGCTGCCCCCGTTTCCAGGGACTCCCCCCGAAGCAGGTGCAGGAGATAAATATACCTTCACCTGACCTTTCCCACTTACAAGCCTGTCAATGACAGGCTTGCCTGGAACCGTCGCAGGCGTCATTTTATTGGAGGCCGCCGATGCAGGACCCACCCCGACAGCATTCCTCGCTGTCACCTTGAAGTAATATGATGTACCATTCCTAAGGCCTTTCACAGTCGCTGGATCAGTATAGCACTTGGTTTTATTACCATCAGGATATGAGGTTATATCGTAATACAGAATCTGGCTGCCTCCGTCGAACGCTGGAGGATCGAAGAACACATATGCCTTTCCTCCGGCGGTATCCGAAGTACCGCTTGCGGTGACATTGGTAGGTGCTCCTGGGATGACGGCTTCCGGGGTTACGGATACCGAGGCTGCCTTACCAGCACCAACAGCGTTGTTTGCCGTCAGGCTGAAGATATATTTTTGATTCCTCAACCCTGTCACAACTATGGGGCTCGATGATTTGGTGATCGAGATTCCAATATCAGGATCGGCGGAAGTAAGGGTATAAGAAGTGACTGGCAGGCCACCGTTTGATGCCGGATGTTTGAAAGCGATTTTGGCCTGGAGCTTGCCGTCTTCCGCGCTTACAATGGTCGGGACATCCGGGGCCACCGCAGGAATCATAGATAAAGACCGCGCCGAAGCCGGCCCCCTGCCAATCCCATTCGTCGCAGCCACGCTGAACGTATAGGATTTGCCGTTTACAAGCCCTTCCACTTTTATGGGACTAGCCGCGCCATGGGTTGTCGTACCACCTGGATATGCTGTGACAGTATACGCGGTTATCTCCTCACCGTTGGCAAGCGGAGCTGTAAAACTTACGCTTAAGCTCTTGTCTCCGGCTCTTGCAGCGGTCACTCCAGTAGGTGCATCTGGAACGGAGGCTGTCGGAGTCACAGGTTCGGAAGGATCCGAAGGGGCACCTGCTCCATTTGCATTCGCCGCCGTCACCGTGAAGGTGCATGGGACATTGTATGTGAGTCCAGCAATGGTTATCGGACTCGTACTGCTTCCTGCCCTGGAAACCATGATTCCCCCAGGTTCTGATGTCACCTTATAAGATGTGATCGGACTTCCCCCGTTACCGGGTCCTGAGGCGGTGGCGGGTGGCGCGGTAAAATATATTGTCGCCTTTCCATTTCCCCTTGCTACTCTGTCAATGGTCGGCTTTCCGGGAACCGTCGAAGGTATAATAGAGTTGGAGGACTTTGATGCTGGTCCGGCTCCGTTAACATTTATCGCCGACACCTTGAAATGATATGATGTGCCATTTATCAGGCCATCTACAGTTATCGGACTTCTAGTTCCATTGGCCTTCCTTCCTCCGGGATACGAGGTCACGGTGAAGAACTCGATCGGGCTCCCGTTGTCGTCAGGAGCGGTGAATGAAACTTCGGCTGAACCGCCACCGTGAACCTGAACTGCGCTTGCGCCAGCGGGTGCGTCTGGCAGATAGCCCCCCGGAGAAAACCTTGCTATGAACGCATTCTGCTGTCCTTCATTGCCAGGCCAGTCCTGTGCGGCATTCATCAACGGTAAATCGGCGGAGAAGGTGAGTCCGCTCATAACGATGCCTCCGAAGAGATCGACGCATAGTCCATAGGCACGGTCGTTCCCCTGCCCACCAAAGAAAGTGGAATAGGTGAGAGTAGAGCCTGACGGACTTATCGCCATCAACATGGCGTCCCAGTTCCCCTGCTGGTCAGTAAATAAGGCATTCTTAGTGTATGGAAAGAGATTAGGGGCTTCGACAGGCGTACTTGACGGAACATATTCTATTCCGAACGAGGATATCTCCCCGGCAACAAATACCGTGCCATCAGGGGAGAAGGCTATGCTGGTGCAGAATCCACCGCCCCCCATGGTGGAGTCTGCAGATCCGCCACCGAGGAAGGTGGAATAGATGAGCGAATCGGCACCAGACTGCCAGGGATCAATCTTCACAAGATAAGGTTCGTCGTTGGACGTGGGCGCCTGGAGGTATGGAGCGCTGTTGTAGATTGACGCATGAGATGAGTCGAGCATTGGAAAACCATACGACTGCGTACGTCCGGAGACAAGGATATTGCCATTCGAATCCAACGCCACTGCATATGCGTCATCCCTTGCGCTTTTATCCGAGGAACCAAGATATGTGCTGTACTGTAACGCATATGGAAGACCAGTCCCAATATGAGGTATGAACTGGGATACGAACCCATTGCTGGTAAAGCCTGCATCGGGGCAGGTTGGACTAAGTGCATTTGGAGTTAAAGGAAAATCACTTGATTGCGTATAACCAGCAACCACAATGCTGCTTCCATCAGATTTTAGCGTTATACTGTGTCCCTTGTCATTGTCCTTCCCTCCAATGAAACGCGAGTAGCGCAGCGAGGCATTTCCAATCTTTGAGGGGTCTATGATGGCTAGAAATGCGTCTGATTTTCCGGCAAGTTTCGTATTATCCGCAGGCATGACCGGAAAATCTTCCGAACTGGTCGTTCCTGTGACATATAGGAGCCTCTGGGCGTCCACTGCGATATTGTTGCCGTTGTTGCTGTCATCAGCAAAGGTATCAGTTGATGTCCCCTCGGCTCCGGATCCGCCAAGATATGTCGAGTATTCCATATGGCCGTCGGCATCAAATACTGTGACGAAATAATCAGATGCCCCCCCTTGGTACTTCGGTTGGAAGGGATTCGCAAGCGGAAATGTTCCCTCTTCATTTGAGCTTGTCAGGCCGGCGACGGCAACTCCACCACCTGGCATGACGGCTATTCCCAATCCCACGCTTTGCCTATTGCCACCGAGGTAAGTGCACCAGAGCATCTTCCCCCTGGGATCATATTTCGCCACGAAAACAGACTCGGTGCTGTCTGCTGCCGGGGTTGGCTGAAAAGGATTCAGGACCGGAAGATCTGAGACCTCAGTGGCGCCTATCACATAGATGTTCCCATTCTTGTCGCTGGCGGTATTCTGGGCGTAGGTAAGCGCCTTGCCCTGGTCGCTGCATGGCACAACACCTCCAAGATAAGTTGAAAAGATCATGTGGGAATCCCGCCATACCAGTGATTTGTCCTGGGCGTTTGCCAGATCAAGGAGATTCCCGGAAGCCGTCATTAGCAGGAGCAGGATGCAGACGGCATATTTGCCAAGAGGAATTTTGTTCTTCATTTCAATCCTTTCAATTCTGGAGAATAATAATTTTAAAAGTCCGTAAAAGTAGTTCCCACGAGATTAAAAATCAAGATTCTCGCAGGATGGAACGTCAAGTTGGAAATGGGCGGATGTATCGATCTGGAAATGGATGGCAGGCCCGGATTCGTGCGACGATGAGGAATTATTTTTACGCGAAGTCCAGGAAGAGAAATCTCATCATTTCCTGTAATTCTTGATTTTCCGTTCAAACTCTCTGGAAAGCCATCTGTTGATGTTTCCTGAATACCAGTCTTTTTCGGTCAATCCGAAATCCAGGGCTTTCACTTTCGAGGTCTTAAGGGCTTCAACAGCCATGGCCATCAATTCACATCCCTTCGCAGCGCTATCCCGGTTTCCGGTGTTGAGATAATCGGCAAAATGATTCACGGCACCCTGCTGGTAATGCATCACCAGTAATTCCTCAGCCTCGAATTTCGCACGCTTCACCTCGAGGCGTGTGAGCTGTTGCAGGCGTTCCGGCATGCCTGAAGTTATTTTAGAGACCAAACGGTCGGCTGCGGCATTGAGCCCCTTTGAGGATTCGGCGTAGGCCTCAGCCATTTCCATGGCGAAAGGCGTGGTTGTTTCAGGCAGCCAGCGGTAATCAAGATATACAGTTGTGTCGTGTTCGCAGATCCTCATGGCATTGGTGAATATTTCACCTCTTGCCAGCAGGTATTCCGCCCATGCGGGAACTCCGCCTGCTGCGAGTTTCGCAGAAATATTCTGGCAGAATTGCCTGGAAGTCAGTTTCTCATCCCAGTGTGCTTCTGCAAAAAGGAGCATGTTGAATTCCGGCACCAGTTCTGGCCCCGCCACCTGAAGGGACATGTGGGTTTCGATACCATTTTCTAGATAAGCCTCCATATCGTCCAAGATCACATCCGGCAGGAAAGGATACATGCCACGGAAAAGGATCTGATCAAAATAATATTCGAACGTATGGCTGTCCGGATTGTCCTTGCACTTTTCCCGCCAGGCTTTCAGCGCGTCCAGGTAAAAGCGGTTGCGCTTGCAATCCGGATCATCGATGGCATGGCCATAACAGCGTTCACGCGGAGCGAATAACAGGAAACATTCGGGGGCGGGGCTGATATTGATTCCGGGATTCATGGTGTCATGATAGGCGATATTGGCGATACGCAGATCGCTTTTAGATTCCCTGGCGGTTTCCGCCAACAGGTTCATGGCCAGCATTGACTGGTCTTCAGGGCTGAAGGACCGGCAGCATGGGCACAGGCACCATCCGCCAGCGGGAAGATCGTCCGCCCAGGCATGAATTCCATAGGCGCCATCTGCGGATTTCAGTTTTTCCCGGAAATTTTCTTTTATGATTTCCCTGGCTTCATGATTGGTAACACAGAAATTGGAATCGTTAAGCCTTCGTCCGTTGAAATCTTCCGGTTGGAACATCCGGAATATTTCAGGCTTGTCGGCAAAAAGTTCGCGCGGTAGCATTTTTGAAAGTCCATGTCCTCCGACTTCAAGGCGCAATCCCAACTCCTCTGCGAGCGGGAGATTGCCAATGTTATCGTGGGTCAATGCGTTGAATTTCAATTTTGCATAGAAGCGGAGCCATTCTTCTTCGGTGTAGTCCTTTATGGAAAGGGATTCCCAGAATACGCCACGGAATGGGAAACGCGGCTGCATGATTTTTTCACCGAAAGGCAGGTCAGCAACTTTCTCTGGCGCCCATTCCCCGGACTCTCCGGGAAGTAAAAAAAGGAAACCCAGCTGTTCAGCCAGGAAATAAACCCCGTTCAACACTCCTTTCGCAGAGACGGAAGAGAGCTCAACTCCACTCTCTGAGACAGAAAGGCGGAAGCCGTCGTGTTTCAGATTTACGGAAGCTCCCCTTACCTTGCACTCATCCCCGAGCGTCAGAAAAAAAAAGGCGCATTTCCCCTTATATTCACGGAACTCTACTGAAACACCAATCCTGCGCATAAGCCTTTGAAGCTCCTGCAATGCATATTGATAACATTTCGAATCGACATCACTCCCGTGGAAAACTGATACTATTTTCGGAATCTTGTAAAACGCCATAAAAAAACCTTTATTTAGAAATGATTGTTTCAATGGTTCCATTTTTCATCGCAAGTTCAGGATTGTGAATTTGCGAATGAGTGTCAGAACAGCCCAGGAACGCCACGGATGAATTGTCGATTAGCACGGCTTCCGCGTTCGAGACCAATCCCGCAGCGAGTCTTAGCGAAGCAGGCTTCAGTGTCATTTCCGGATTCTGCAGTTCGAAGAATGCAATCCCCTGCCCGCCATGTCCGCCGCCCTCAATCCTGACCGCATCGGGGATCGAGTCCAATTCAAAGTTGACAAACAGATCGTAATGACCACCTGTACGTCCGTCTGTTATCTCATTATGTTTAAAACACCCGTCAACCACAGTTTTCCCTCCTGTACCTGAAATGACGGTGGCTTTCAATCTTGGGGAAGAATAGAAATCCTGAAGATAAAGCCGCAGGATCATCAGCCAGTTTGAACTGCATGGAACGAATGAAAGTCTTTTTCCAAGATCATCTATCGTGCCTTCACAGTCAAAAAGATTTCTGGTGAAATCCTCATCCTGAGACATCTCATACTCTTTGTTCTCTTCCAGATGTTTCGTCCAGAATTTCTTCAACTCCTTGATTTCCCTCTTCAACTTATCCATACGTTTCCCCAGCAGAGGAATATCTTCGGAAAGACGTCTCGGGTGGGTTATTGCCGGAACCAGCTCCCGCAATTCCCAGTGCACAAGTTCCATCCTGCAATAGAAGCAGATGACTTCTATGAAACCACCCGTGTTCTTGTTCTTTACAGGATGCGTTGTCTTCCCTGCATACGCCAGGAGAGTGTCCAGGGCCAGCTTGACCGTCATTTGCCTCTTCCGTTCTTCAGCTGTCGGGAACCCGTTGTATGAGCTTGAGGACGCTGATGGAATTTTCAAGCCTGCAGAGCAGGCAGCGAAAACAGCTTCGGTGACATGATCAGATTCGTCCTGGATGTTTTTCTGGATTTCCTTCTTCCAGACTTCCATAGGGTCGAAGGTACTGCTGTTCCAAAGTTTTCCGGCAAAGCCCACGATTGTCTTCTGGGCCGGCGGGAACAACCTCGGGGAAATCTCCCATTGTGTCAGAAGTCCGCCGAGAACCTTGTGCCTCCTCGCGTAATCTGTAAATGATATTATGTTCTGGGGATACCTGTCCCAAGGGCAGATTACCGCGTCAAGTCCAAGACTCTCGTATATTCCAAGCCAGTCCTGGCGGAATCTGTTGGCGAAGTGCGACTGGATACCCTCCGACTGGATGTCGCCGTCATAACACCAGTGGCAAAGCACGACGTCCTTCGGGATTTCAGGTATCTTGTCCGGGAAAAATTCAAACATGTCGTCCCATATCCAAATCCTCTTGTCTAAGCTGCCCAGTATCTTGTGCATCCTGCCCAGATGTTCCGTGAAAAGCGTTCCAAGCCCCCGTGATTCGCACCTGCTACGACACAGCTCGCAGAACCCCATGTTCCACACCTCGTCAAGCCCTATGTGAAAATTCCTCCCGGTGAATACTTCGGAAAGTTCCTTGAAATATTCCGTGAAAAACTCATATGTGCCTTCGAGGGAGGGACAGAATTCCGTGCCTGCGTCATGAACTTTTCCAAAGCGTCCGATTCCGCCCCTGCACTCCGCCAGATGTCGCAGTTCCTTGCAAGCGATGAACTGTTCGCAATGCCCGAGAGTTGAAACGGCTGGCAGGACTTCCAATCCCAGTTTTCCGGCGTATTCCACAATCCCCGACATTTCATCCAGGGAATAGGTTTCCTCCTGGCGGCGGAACGGGAAACTCTTGGTCCTGACGCGCCCTTCCAGATAAAGTACAAGCATGTTGAAACCGCTCTCGGCGGCAGTATCCGCATATTCCCTGATGTACTCACCCTTTTCCTTGTGCCTTGCAAGATCGAGTTGTACCGCTTTCACCTTGAATCCAGTATTCATTTTTTTCTTTCCTTGAAAATTTATTTCACACTAAAGGGAACCTCTAAAAATTCGCATGTGGCGCGTTGCGGAAGATTTTTGAAAGCTC
>CAZION010000207.1:0-10513 GCA_964540865.1 uncultured Victivallis sp. | reverse complement strand
CATTCCCAATAAAAGCCATTCCTGCGGCGGGTTATCTTTTCTCTGGCTGGTCGGCTGATGGTGGAGCAAGAGTCGCCATAGAGACCGCACCGGAGACCACTGCGACCCTTTCCGCGGATGGAACAATCACAGCTAATTTCATTAAACTTGTCTCGACAGCTACTTTGACAATGGCCGTATCTCCCTCCGCCGGAGGGAGCGTGACTCCCGCCGCTGGCGAACACGGCGGAACCCAGGTCGGCATTCCCTTCAATGTGGCGGCCCTAGCCAACACCGGCTATCTATTCACCGGTTGGTCCATATCCGACAATGTATCAGTCGTTGACCCGGGATCGGATTCGACAGAGGCCGTCCTGTTCGGAGACGCCACCCTGACTGCGAATTTCGCACCGGTTGTCACAACGGCGACTCTCACTATGGCGGCGGCTCCGGATAATTCCGGTTCGACGAGCCCAGCAATGGGCACACATGTTGTCGCGGTCGGCGACACTGTTGAGGTAGTGGCGGTACCGGCAAACGGATACATTTTTGAAAAGTGGATTTCCGCCGGAAGCGCCAAGATCAAGGAGCCTTATGAAAACAATACTTCGCTCGTACTCTACGGTGACGCGACCGTCACTGCGAGTTTCGCAAAACTGAAAGGCGAGTGGGTGTGGGAGGAGAAGGTTCTGGCGGATTCAGTGAAGGCAAGCCATAAGAAGGTTGCCATTTCCGGTGACGGAAAGACGCTTTTCGTCGGTGGCTGGCACGCCAATCTCCTTATGTCGAAGGATGTCGGAGCGAGCTGGTTGAGTGTCTATCCGCCCGGAGGCGATTGGACTTCCATGTCATGCTCCGAAGATGCACAGGTTGTCATCGGCACCTTCATCCCGGGTACTATCCAGATTACTACCAACGGTGGCGCTACATGGTCGGCGGACGCACCGGAGGAAAAGCCCGAAGACTGGGCTTCGTCGGCAGTTTCATCCGACGGCTCAATTATTTACATAGGGCACTCCAGGGGAGATGTCTATAAAAAATCATCAGGATCCACAGGATGGATTAAGCTAGTTCTGCCAAATACGGAGAATGCCCCCTGCGTAGTGCTCAGGTGTTCGGCTGACGGCAGGACTGTCCTTGCAGGTCAGAATGAAGGGGTGCTGATGCTTTCGAAAGACGCGGGCGCGACATGGTCGCAAGTTAATCTTAATGACGGAAATACTGCAGAATGGTGGGAAGGCTGGATGAGCGCGGACGGGAAAACGATATTGGTGTCAGCAGAGACCGGCCCTTTGAACGCCTCCTTCGATGGGGGTGATACCTGGCAGAAATTCTTCGGCGACCTTGTTGATCTCCACATCACGGGGCTGAGCGGAGCCGAGGATGCATCGCTGCTCGTGGCCAGCACCGATCAGGGGGTCTATATCCACAATGCAGGTGGAACGGATTTCTCATGGACAAAGGTTGACTCGCTTGGAAACTTCTACGGGAATGTCGCCTGTTCCCGGACGGCCAAGATGATCTTCCTGGGATCAGCTTCGGATGGATTGCCCCGTCTATCCAGAAATTACGGCACCGACTGGAACAATATGGACTTTGGCAACAATTGGCTCTCTGCCGCTTCGAGCTTCGACGGCGGATGCCAGGTTGTGTCAGGACAGGATCACCTCATGTACTCCAAGGATCAGGGGAAAGCCTGGACCGATGTCAAGCCGGCGGGTGGAAAATTGCCGTTTTGCAGTATCTCCGCAGACGGCAAAAAGCTTGCCACCGTGCTGGAGAATGGGTATCTGCATGTTTCCGCAGACTCCGGTGCGAACTGGACAGAATGCACGGAGCTTGATCCGAACAAATACTGGGGTGGTCTGGCAATGACCCCGAAGGCCGAGGTGCTCTTCGCTGCCGGATGTCCGAATTTCATCTTCAAATCCAAGGATTTCGGCGCCACCTGGCAGACTCTTTATCCCGTTGACGAAGAGACGGGACTTTACTGGAGAGCAATTGCCTGCGATTCGACGGGCGAGAAAATCCTGGCCGCAGCCTTCAATGAAAGCATATATCAATCGCTCGACGGAGGAGCAACTTGGAAGGAACTCGATGTTGGCGGCGGCGCTATACTCGAATGGAACGGTGCATGCTCCTCGGCTGACGGAAAGGTGCTTGCTGTAACGGCGAGGAAGGACAATCTCTACATTTCCAGGAATGGCGGTGAAAATTGGGCTGCCTGCTCGCCCACCGGCGAAACCGGCGACTGGTACGGAGTATCCTGTTCTGCCAACGGCAAGGTCATTGCGGCTACAAACCTGAATGACAGGCGCTACTATATTTCCATGGATTCAGGCTTGACCTGGAAGGATCAGACCGCCTACGCTGTGAAGTATAGTTTTCCTTTCGTAAGCGCAGACGGCAGATGGACCGGAGCAGGTGCTTCCGGAGGCAAATACTATTTCGCGGAGCTGGTAGACTCACCCTTTGATGTCACCATGGCCATGGAAGGCGAAGGCTCCATGTATCCGACGGCCGGTCAGTACTGGAAGAAGTCCGGACAGACAACAGTGCTTAACGCCTTCCCCCTGGACAACGATTATTACTTCAGTTCATGGTCGGTTTCGGGTGAAGCTGTAGTCGATGAGCCATTCCACCAGGAAGCGACTGTGACATTTTTCGGTGATGCGACAGTGACTGCGAATTTCGCGAAGATTGGCAGCACCGCCAGGTTGACGTTGGATGTGACCCCGGATAATTCCGGTTCCACCATTCCCGCAGTCGGAACACATATCGTCCCCGTAGGCGCCAACACCGATATTGAGGCGATCTCAGCGGAAGGATACTACTTTGAGAAATGGACATCATCCGGAGGCGCCGAGGTCGAGGATCCCGCCAACGCGAAAACGTCGGTTGTCCTTTCCGGTGATGGAATGGTAATTGCGAATTTCGCAAAGATAACGAGGACCGCTTCGCTGACGCTGGCTGTGACTCCCGGTAGTTCCGGTTCGACCGAGCCCGGCATCGGCGTCCACAAAGTCGCTGTCGGCGCCCATACCCAGATTGAAGCAATTCCAGCGGACGGATACGGCTTTGTAAAATGGATGTTTTCCGGAGGTGCCAAGGTCAATGATCCCAACAGCGCGAAATCTTCGGTTGTCCTTTCCGGAAATGCGAAAGTGACTGCGAATTTCGAGATCGTCAAGGCAAATCTTAATATGACAAGCGTCGGGAACGGAACAACAAGCCCAGCCGGCAGAAGCTATGTCAACACATACACGCCGATTGCGATTAAGGCCATCCCAGGCATAGACTACAAGTTTTATGGATGGACGGTCTCCGGCGGCGCCGAAGTTGATGACGCCTCCGTCCCGGACACGACTGCGACCCTGACAGCGGACGGAACAGTTACCGGCAACTTCGTACGGAACCAGGGGACACTTTTCGTTGGCCGTGTCGGAAATGGACAGACCATACCCGACTCCGGAGGGATAGTCGAGACAAATGTGCCGCAGGCCATTGAAGCGATCGAGACAGATGCCGAATTCATTTTCGCAAACTGGACAATCACCGGAACGGGAACACTGGAGAATCCCAGATCGGCAAGCACCAGCGTAACCCTGAATGGACAGGACGGATGTCATGCGACGGTCACGGCTAATTTCTTTGACATGCGCAATTCACTTTCAGGCGGGGAGACGAAACCCCTAAGCGGAATTATAGGAAGCAGTTCCTTGTACAAGATCAATATCCCGCTTGGAACAACTAGGATGCTGGTGACGACTTCGGCCACCGGTGTCACGCTGCCAGGAAGCGACTGCGACTTGTATGTGCGGCCAGGACTGGTTCCTTCGACCGGCGAATATTATGCGAAAAGCACAAATATCGGGCCAGATGAGGAAATCACAGTATTGAATCCTGCCGTCGGGGACTGGTACATCCTGGTTTACGGATATGACACATTTACCGGCGTGGAGCTTACTGCAAACCTCTTCAGCGATGTTCCCGGCATTCCGACGAACCTTACGGCCACAAAGTCCGGTCTGGAAATCATCCTGAACTGGAATGCCAGCTCTGAGGAACCTACTGCCACGTCATACGACATCTACCGTTCGAAGGATAATGCGCCGGAGCTTGCGGAGTTCATAAAGAATACTGAAGCGTTGACGGCGCTTGATACGAAAGCCGTAGCCGGGACGCATTATTACTACTGGGTAAAAGCTAGAAAAGGCGCTCAGACAAGCGGATTCAGCGAATATGCACAGGGCTGGTTTGCGGACGCTGCACCTACGGAACTCAAGAACGGAATTGCGAAAACCGCAATTTCAGGAACTGCGGGAAGCACCAGGTACTACTCAATTACAGTTCCGAAAGATCAGGTTCTCCTTGAGATAAAGGCGTACGGCGGGACAGGTGACTGTGACCTCACAGTTACAAATACGAAGGACGGGATTGTGCTGTACGGAGTCAAAACCACGAATAATGAAACAGTCCTGATTGAAAATCCAATACCGGTCGGAATCTACGAAATTGCCCTTTATGCCAACGCGGCGTATTCGGGGATGTCGCTGGTGGCGACTTATTACAGCGGGCAGCCACATCCACCGGCCGGTACTACCGCAAGCAGGGGAGTATATCCGGATACGATACGTGTGTCATGGACGGCTTCCGCAGGAGCCGCATCCTATGAAATCTGGAGGGGAACCACTGCAAGCAGAAATGCGTCTGCCAAGATTGGCGAAATATCTGATATCAGTTATATGGATGCATTTGACCTGGCTGTAGGACAAACGTATTACTATTGGATCAAGGGGAAGAACCCTGCCGGAGCAAGCGCGTTCAGCGCCGCAGCTTCCGGATATGTCTCGCATGTGCCTGCCGCAGTTGCAAGCGTCTCGGCTTCAAATGGCACATGCTTCGACAAGATTGAAGTGACCTGGCCGAAAGCAATTGGCGCCACATCATACGAACTCTACAGGAGTTCGGCGGCAATCCCCCTTGCAATGCGATGCATCAGCTTTGATGATTATTTATACAGGGGGCCAAGGCATGTTGCTGTAATCGACTACGACAGCCGCTTGTCCACATATTCCTATTCAGACATGAACGCGGATGGAAGAGGCATTATTCCCGGCAATACCTATATCTATTGGGTTGCGGCGGTGAACGACAACGGTGCAAGCCCTCTTAAAGCGAGTTCGACCGTGGGCTCCTTAAAGAAGACCGGACCGGGCGGAGTCCTGGCAAGCAACGGTACATATGCAGGCAAGGTGAAAATCACCTGGAATGCAGTTGCCGGAGCGACAGGATACAATGTCTACCGGGAGACTCCGGCGACGAAAGTCACACCGAATCCCAAACCTGCCCCAATAAACGAAGTCCCTGTCGCCGGAACTGCCTATTATGACGCCACGGCTGCCCCCGGAACAACGTATACATACTGGGTTGATGCCGACTACAACAGGTTATATCAGAGCAGTCTGAGCCATGGTTCAAACGGGAAGGTATCGGACGCGCACATAACAGCTCTTGCCGCCCCGGTCATGAAATCGGTAAGCAAGGGGGAAGGCGCATTCGTGAAAGTTACATGGGGTGAAGTGCCGCTTGCGCTATCCTACAATATCTACTGGAAGATCAATGCGGCCGATCAGTGGGTTCTTTTGAAAGCCGGAATAACTGAATGCACATATACTAATTTGACGGCTTCGGCGGGCCAGACCTTCATGTACTGCGTCAAGGCTGTAAATGGACTGACCTACAGCGTCTTCAGCGCAAGCATGTCCGGATATGCGGCAGGTGCGCTTGAAGCTCCTGTGATTGAGGTTGACAGATTCACCGCCCTGAACCTGTCCGGAGGCGTCGGGAACCAGAAGGTTTATCAGATCGCAGTGCCTTCAGGCATAAGCAGGCTGGTGGCCAAAGTTGAAGGTATGACTGGAAGTTGCGACCTGTACGCCAAGTTCGGAATGTATCCGACAACTACAAGTTACAATGCAAAGGGGACTTCAATAAATGGAACTGCGGACAGGATACTTACTGTTACGAATCCCGCGGAGGGCGCTTGGTATGTCCTCCTTTATGGAACCGGCACGTCGGGATACTCCTATGCCAATCTCAGCATTGATTATTATTCTTCCTCCGACATAATATTCACCCAGGTTCCGGCGAACAACCTGTCCGTTCCTTTCACCGCGGCATTCAAGGGAAGAGTCCTGGACAGGGCAGGAAAAGGCATATCCGGTCTTTACTTGCAGGTTAGGGATCCTATAACCGGACTTGAAACCTGGCTTGCCTCCAAAACTGATGCGAATGGATATTTCACATATTCAACCGTAATCCATGGAGAAGGCGAATACACGTATGACTTCTTTTTCACCTCGATCCCGGACTATACTCAATCCATCGGAAGCTGGACAGTCAGGACGAAGAAGAGTGCAGGCGGAGTCTTTGATTTCAGCGGGTATCTTACTGGAAGCCGGGTTAAGCTGTTCCAAGACGGTGGTACGACAAGCCTTGGCGCCATGCAGGAGTACATGAACGTCAGAAGAGGCTTCTCATACGGTCCTGCAAGCACTTTTGCAGAAGATTTCTGGGTGGAGAACACTATTGGCGTCGCACATTCCGATCCGAACATAACTCCGAAACTCGATTCCGGCCTGTATTTCCTTCTCTATGGAACGGAAGGGGCTGCGGTCGGCAATGGATTGGAGGCAAAGCCGGGCCTTGCGGCGAGCCCGCTGCTTGTCCATATCGCGGCCGACGGTCAGACATCGGTCTTGAACGACCTGAAGCTTATCAATGTCATAGGCAATGACTTTGCAGACAATGTCGCTGCAGGCGGAATCGGCGTTGTTGTCCTTACGGCTGTAAACAATCCGGCGGAGGATCCTGAGACCGGCCTGGGCTACGGCATATCGCTTTATGCCGACCAGCAACTGGAGCTGCTTGCGAATCTCGCAGGGAACGTCCCAGGAAAAGTCACAGTTGTCGGAGCCGGGGACAAAAAGTACGGCGACAATATCACCAGCCTCGTGAATATAAGGATTGACCGAGACAGCAGAAGCATCGGAGTAAGGATAGGCTCCTTCTTCGAAAAGGTAACCACAGTGCCTTGACGCTATAGTTTTTCAGATAAATAACGACTCTGCTCATGTATTCTGCGGAGCAGGATTGCATGAAACCATTCGATCCTGGAATTTATTTTCTTTCATGCCAGCAATCAGGTTTTTTATTTAACTGCATGACTGCAATAATTCGTATACAATTATCGTCAAGGTTTTGATAAATGATTCCATAGGGAAAGCGATTTGTAAGACAACGCCTGGAATTTAAAGAAAGCCTAGTCCGGCATTGGGAAAAGTTAAGATTCTTTGGATAGTCGAGTAAACTTCTTCTAAAAACTCAGATCCAAGGCCTTCCTGGCAATCCTCGTAATAGGCAATGGCATGCGCCAATTCTTTCTTAGCATCCGGATGGAATATATAATTCATTTTGAGAGTTTAGAGCGCAGTTCCGAAAAAACTTCCTCTCCACGGATACCTTTCACTTTTCCTTCATCAAGATCTTTGATCCTTTTTTCCGCTTCTTTTGCCCACAGTCATCAACATCTGCTTGAGTAGGCAGATTTAAGCTTATAATGAGTTTATCAATCAAAGCTAATCTTTCATCAGATGGGAGAAGCAATACTTCCCGTTCAACTTTTGGTGATAAAGTTAGCATGGTTAATTCTCCGATTTATTATTTTGGGACTTGCTGATTTAAGATATAGATTTAAATGATTTTTGCAATTATTCGGTATTCGGTGTCGTTTGAATGTATATGGGGTCGGACCATATAGATATTATGTATTATGCTTATTATCAAGTTGATGACAATATTGCAATCTTTAAAATATGGTTTTGCAGGAAATAATAGAGTAACCGTTAAGCTGGGTAGTTTGAGTTCAAGAGGAGGGCACCTCTCGATGAGAGTGCCTCTAGAATCCGCGCTCATCGAGAGCTGGCCTACTCAAAACAAGCTCAGAGATTACAGAAAATATAAGCTTAACGGTTACGGAATATTACCTCGCAAAGGCGCGAAGTCGCAAAGGAATGAAAATGATCTTTGTGTCTCTGTGCCTCAGTGAGAGAATAAAAATTCACTGGTTGACCTGAAGCAGAAAGTCATAGGACCAGTTGAAAGGGTATGTCACAGTCTTGTCCTGATTGTTTTTGTACTCTGACTTATCCGCCCAGAGATAGAAGCCACGACCCTCATTGCCGTCCTCTTTGTCTTGGCGCTCTGGCGTCAGCAAACCCTCATACGATATGCTCTTGGAAGTATGTGTTTTATCATAGTCGAACCAAGCCTTGAATGATCCTTTGAAAAATCCTGTGGCACGGGTGAGCCCGATATTCAAACCCACAGTGTTGCCTGTACCGTAATCCCACTCATTGTCCTTGTCGGGATCAAGAGGCAATACCGATTTCGGCGCAATGAGACCTGTCAGCACACCCGTCTTGTTGAGGATAGGCATTATTGCGATGCCAGAGGTGTCCCACCAGTCTGACGTGTAACGGTTCACACCAACATTCAATACCGGAGCCTGCGCGCCAACATCTGCACCGACCGTCAAATCCTTGCCCTGATAATATTCATTAAGGTTGTCGGTCTTGTCATACCAGCCGCCCACAAGTCCGAGCTCGCGATCGAATCCCCCATCGCCATACACCCCAGTGGCCTGCGGATTACGGTTCTCCCAGATGAACAAAGCATCGTCCAAGAGACGCAGGTATATCTTGTCTCCATCCGCTGGATTATCATGCTTTGCGAACTCCGCAATTCCGAACAGGCAACCGCCCTTGTACGCCACCGGTGATGTGTAAATGACCGTGAACACGCAGGCAGGCTCATTTCCGTCAATAATCAGTGTCCCGCTCAGTGACAGCACGGTGCCGTCTGCAAGTTTGCCAGTCGTCTTAACAGCCCCTGCCTTGTCCACTGTGATGGCCAGATAGCCACTGCCAAAAGTCGCACCGCCAGGAAGAACTGCCGTATAATAACCGATATAAGGTTCGAGCGTCGCCGCCATGTTCACGTCTTTGTCCTTCCAGACGTTGCGGTACATTTTTACCGCAGGGGCGCCTGCGGCTTCATTGGCTAACCATCCTTCAGATACAGAGAGTGTCGGTGGCACAGCTTCTGCAGGGTTCGTCACCTTGAATTTCAGAGGTAGAGCCGTCTTATCGAAAGTGATATTGGTCGATATCCAAAAAACTCCATCCTCATCGCGTCTTGTGTATGATGCAGCGCTGAATGCGTAGTTCATGCCTCCGGCTGAGAGTTTACCGGTGACTTTGCCCAGAGCTGTCACAGTCATGGTGGCAGTCCCGGAATCAGTGTTTACCGCACACGAGCCGTTGAAGACTCCATAAGCCCACGCGGGCAGGGGATCTACGGTTATGGTAAAGGTCAGCACGGCCGCCGTCTTGAATGTGTTTTTCGCAGTGACCGAAACCGTCTTGGTGACTGGTGCCGTAGGCACACCAGTTATTGTCTTCGTAATGGCATCGTACTTCAGTCCTGCGGGCAGACCTGCCACCGTCACGGATTTCAGTGGACTTTCCGGCGAGGATTCAACTGTCAGAGGCAACGTGAGCGCTACGCCGACCATCGTCTTTTTCGCCCCCGGATCACCGATCCACGGTGGACCGATTTCCCACTTGGCCTTCACAATCCGATCTGCAGTGATGATGTTGAAAGTCTTGTCCCAGCCGATGAAGGTCCAGCCTGGATTTGCGCTGAAAACCGGTGCTATGGCTGCTGCGCCGTGGTTTATTGTCTGCCTGAGTGCCCCTCCGTCGGTTCTTGTTCCCTTGCCAGCAAGGTCGAAGGTGACGGTATAAGTTTTTATTGCGAAGTTCGCAGTGATCGTGGTGTCTGTATTTGCGCTTACCGTCGTGCTTTCTAAATTCGCATTTCCGAAATTGGCCGAACCGCTTGCTACAGACCAGTTGATTAAATAATACCCGTTTCTAGGTGTGGCGGCAATTGCCACAGGAACTGTCTTCAACTGAACTGATACGCCTGAAGGTGTAGTAATCCCGTTTCCATCATTGATTACGTTTAGAATGTAGTTGTTTTCCGCTTCGGTGGCAGTGACATCCTTGTCAGTCATCCCGGAAGACGAGCATCTGATCACAGCCGAGCCGTTCACAGTATCGGCATCCTGGGCGGCGGCAAGCCTGACCGTCTGGTACGTGTTCCAGTTCAAAGTCGTGAATGTCAGGGTTGAACCGGATGACACCGTTATGTCGCTGTCGCCGTAATCCCTTGATACTGTGACCGTTTTTTCCACTGTCGGCTGTGCCGAGAGTTTTAAACGGAATATCGATGTCGAACCCTCATCGATATCGAGAGATGATATATCGGTGGTTATCTGCACGTTGTTCACGGCGAAGTTCGCACGGATAGTTGCGTCGGCTGATGCTGTGGCGGTGGTGCTTGCGGAGTTTTCGTTGGCGAATGTCGCAGAACCACTTGTTACTGTCCAGTTCAGGAATTGATATCC
>CAZION010000206.1:0-10593 GCA_964540865.1 uncultured Victivallis sp. | reverse complement strand
ATCCAGCAATCCATAAATCCATTAATCCGTCATCCTGTGGGATGACTGTGAAAATAAATATCCAACACGGAATGTCCAATATCCAAGGAAATTATCGAATTTGCCTCTTTTCACCGCGTCTATGCTTTTAAATAATATTGCGCTCAATTCATCGGCTTTTCCAAGATGGAATCAATTTTCTTCGACTGTTGAATGAGTTCGTCTTTTCTTCACTTCATCGGATGGATATTCCGTGTTGGATATTGGATATTCAGTGTGTAAGCATTAATGCGCCATTTCAAGCACTATGCCCATCGCTTTGTCAGGATGGTCAATCAGCAGATCGGCGGCTTTGCCTACTTCCTTCAACGGTATGCGATGCGTAGTCATCGGATCAACGATCAAGCGTTTTTCCGCAATCAACTGAATGATTTCCCGAAGGTTGCGCTGCGTGGTGAACTGCACGAAAGCCGCCGGATAATCCTTACCGTATTCATATTCCATATCCTTATAACCGGCGCCGGTTCTTGAGGCCGCCCGGATGTCCAGATTGCCGGAGCTGGCACCGCCGCCGACATTGATTTTGCAGCCACCGACCAGGACAATCCTGCCCATGGCATGGGTATCCGCAGAAACTTTCATGCAGGATTTGACGGAGTCGAACGCCGCCGTAGCATCACCGCCAAAAGCGAAGATTGCGAAGTCCGCACCATAGGGAGCAACAAATTTTTTAGTTTCTTCAACCGAATTCTGGGTTTTGAAATTTACGAAATTCCTGATTCCGCATTTCTTCGCCGTTTTTATTCTGGAGGCAAAACCCTCCCAACCGATAACCCTGGAACCGCTGAGCTGCGCAAGCTGCGCAGCCAGATTGCCGACAATCCCCAAACCGAGGACTATGCCATATTCGCCAAGCTCCGGCACAGTCCGGCGTATTGCCTGCAATGAAGTGGCGCCGAGACAGGCGTAAACAGCCTGTTCATAAGTGACGCAGTCAGGAATCGTAACGACCATGTTCACCGGAACATTGGCATAATTGGCGTGATGTGCGCCGGTACCACCCATCGCGGCAACCCGCATCCCAGCCTTTAACCCTTTCACATCACCTCTGACTTTTATGATCTCACCCGCGTTGGCATAACCGAAAACATTGTTCGGAGCTTTTAAATCCGGGGCCGCCCGAAGCCTCGCGACACTTGCCATTTCGGTTCCCGGACTGATTAAGGACGCATGCACCTGGATCTGAACCTCATGCTCCTTAAGCTCCGCCAGATTCTCCGTGATCATTTTTACTTCGCCATTACCGGTGAACACCGCAACTTGTCTTCTCTTCATTTTATTCTCCATTATGGTTTATTTTAGATTTCATCAGAGCCCGTTTATTCCGGAAACAGACTGAAATTTAATTCCTTCCCCATCGACACCGTCCAATGTCCCATCAAAATGAAACAGGGCAGAAGTGTCATTGTCAGGAGTCAGCGGCTTGAAATCAACATTGAAATCCTCACGGTAGCGGGCAGTAGTTGAAATTCTAAGTTCATCCATCAGAAACTGCGACGGATAATAACCGCCCGTCAGGCAGCCGAATTGCAGCGGCTGGGGAGTAGTCGTGTAAAATTCTATATTCGCGGCATCTTTTTCCTTATTCGTTTTCACACTGCCGAAAAGCTGTTTTCCGTCCAGGTAAATACGCATCCCGTCATTGTCTTTACCTTGTTCATCCAAAACACAGGCCAGATGATGCCACTTTTGATAATCAAAGGCCTTTGGAAGTAAAGCCAAAAGCGTCGCCGACCGGCGCTGCTGATATCCGTTGTTTATGGAAAAATGGATTTTGCCATTATAAATCAGAATACCCAAATATAGACTGGACAGAGCCGTGTTACTTTTTTTAAACCATCCCGATGATACAAGGCAATTATAATTGGATGGTTTCAAAACAGTATTGTCTTTCAGTTTGAAAAAAAACTCAATCGTCCCCGATTTAGATGGGAGTATTTTATCGCGACCTGCTAAAAAGCATTCACCGGAAAGAGCCTGTCCACCGTCAATTCCCGGGGCATAACTTGCGGCATCCGTTCCGGTCCCATCCCAGCCGCCATAGCGAATCCAGCGGGTGAAAGTTCCTTCTAGAGACTCCAGCTTCAGCAGAATGCCGCCTTTTTCAGCAGTTTCAGTAAATTCAACCTCATAAAGGGTTTTCGGTTCCTCATTCATGTAGATACTGTCAAACACTGCAAGTTCACGGCGGCGCTGCAATTTACCGTCTGCTCCATAGGTTTCAGCTGAAAGTACAGCTTTGTTCAATACCATGCCGGAATCAATCACCACATTGAATGAAGCTACAGATGCTATTCGGTCAGCTAGAGTAACCGTCTGAAGCTTGAAGTCTTTTACATTCATTGAAACTGACGGAATATCGGCAGGCACATCGGTAAATTGTAATTCAGGGAATTTATCGGCCTGCCTTTTATTTGCAGCATCAACTGGTAAAATCGAACTGATTTCTGTCGGCATGCCGACAGTACAGCAGTTTCTGCAGATATTGATCTTCCATGGCTGTGTCTTTTTGCCTGCCACTGCCAATAATTCTGTCGGAATCGCAATTTCGCCAGTCCATAAATCCTTATCCTTCCTTACCGCATGACGTACAGCATCCTTTTCTGGAAATGAGGTATTCAGATTGCCGTTGGCGGAAATAAATAATTCCCCCCCTGCGCCACCTACATCCAGAAAAATATCGATGGTGTCATTTTCATGAACTGTTTTTCCCGGCAGTGCGAACGCTGTCCATGAAACATATAGATTCCCGGAATCCCTGACAACCCTGACCCGAGTAAACGCATCCGCAATTTTTTTTCCGCCGAGGACTGTGAAACAGTCGATCGCCTGAGCCTTATCCCATACAGGATCATTCAAGTTGCCGTCTATGGTAATATCGGCCTGATCCTTTACAAGAAATGCGTTTACCTTGTTTCTTTTCTCCACTTGCGCCATAATAAATTTATTTTTGAGATTGCCATCGGCAATTTTAGCAATATCAATCTTGGCAATATCATTGGATAATACCCCGAAGTCTACATTATCAGCCATTAATCTTTCAGTGGAAATATAAACCTTAGTTTTCTTAAGCGCTTCCGGACGTTCAGCCACAAGCCGCTTCATCATTGATGCGCCTTCGCCGACATATTCTTTTGCCGCTTCAACAGCTTTTCCCGCCTTGTCGATTTCATTGTTGAGTGCATAATTTTCCGCGAACATCAACTGCGCCTTCGCTTTTGAATACCATTTGCAGGCATTCAAAACCTCCCTGAAAATCAGGAATGACCGAAAGGCCTTCTCATCCATTCCCATTTGTGAGCTGCTCTCACGGCATCTGTCCCAAAGTTCATTCAATGCGGACGCGGCCCGTTCCGCATTGTCGGCCTCCCACTGTCTGCGATCCGGCGTATTCAGCAAATCATACGTACTTGAACGCACACGCCCGAGCGCCTGTTGCACATCAATATTCTGAGAAACAGCACGAAGAATGTAAGGCGCGGCCTGATGTCCGAAAATATTACGGACCACCTTGGGCAGCACTACATTGTAAATATCGCCTTCAGTTTCCGCATATTTCCAGTAATCAGTGAACTTCGAGTAAAAAGGCTGAAAGTCAATGGCTCCCGGGGTGGCACGGTTCCATGAATATTCACGTATTGCAAAAATATTCAGCGGCATGCCCAGCTGATCAGCGTAGGCGACAAGAATAATATTCCTTATATTATCGGCGAAAACCGGCGTCCAAGCCGGCCCCTGGCTGAAAACGGGCTCCCAATATTTACCTCCGACCGCATTCCACCATAAAATACCGCGTTCATTTCCGATGAATTTTCTCCAGTTGATTACAGAATCCCTACTGGATTCACGGACACAGAATACGTCATCCAACGGGAAAGCATCACTGAGTCTTTTCCAGAAAGCTCCGTATTTCTGCTGATACATTTTAATGATACTTTCCGAATTGGCGTTTTTCCCCTGTGCCTGTTCTCTGATATTCAGAAACGCCTTGTCATCGAAAATGTAAGCATTATAAGGATAAAAAACGGAGAGGATTTTCAGCTCAGGATTCAATTTTTTCAATTCATCGTAATATGTCTTGTGAATATGAATTGTTGCCGCGGTATAATCATCACCCCAGCGCTTCTTGTCATATTCGCCGCGGAAGCTCCAGCATGCAGGATCATCAAGACCGCCAGCGTCAGTATCATGCAAACCCACGTGGGTAAAACCTGTCGCTCTTACATATTCAGCCAGATTACTTGCGGTTTCACGCCTCGCTTCATCAAGACTCCAGCTTATGAGCCATTTATTTGTATGGATTTTTATTCCTTTTGCCAGTTTATCCGTTTCTTTTACCAGGCCGGGATAATTTTTGATCAGGCCAGGATAGGGGAATTCCGCATAAATCATAGCTCCGATTCCGCGCTCTTTGCCCTGTTCTATACCCTCTCTAAGCAGATCCATCCATGGAGCATGTTCAAATTTCTCACCCTTAAGCGTAAAATTGTAATAATGTACTCCGGTAAGCTTTCTCCGCAGAAGATATTCATGATACTTCCCTACCCCGTCAAGATATTCTTTCCTGCCTGCCTCCGTAAATGTCTTAGGCAGCTTTGGAAAATACACATCCGCAGAAGTAAAAATATTCATCAGTGAAAATATGCTGATCTGGTCGGGCCAGTCCCTCACAACAGCCTCTTTCCAGAAGACGTTGTTTCCATTCTTATAAATCAGTTCGCCAAATGTTACACATGCATACAGGGCTCCTATGGGATCAGCTCCACCTAGGTATATGTTTTTTCCGTCAGTACTGATTTTTATCTCATAGCCGCGTTCACCCGGATTTTTGTCTCCTATGCTTAAAATCCCGTCCGCAACAGCTTTAGAAATAAGAGGATTATCGTCCTTTGTTCCGATAATTACCGATACGGCATCGCCAGGAATGGCAGTATGATTTACCACAGGAAGGACAGTCCCGCCTCTTTCCCTGATTCTGTCGTTTATCCATTCATATCCTATCACGGACTGACGGGATGGGTTTTCCCCGCATACAAGAACAACCTTGGTTTTCCCATCAAACGGCAATGTTTTCCCGGTAAGCTTTATTTGTTTGGGCATCGGTACAATGTCCAGTTCATTCCAAAGCTGGGATTGGATGGTGTTTCCAGCTCCGTTCTTCATTTCCGCAACGGCGCTCTCAAGTGGACACAAAATTTGAAGAAATGCTAGAGTTAAAACAAGGATGCTCCTTTTAAGAACACAAAAACTCTTCATAATAAAACTCTTCCGTATTTAGGTATTTTTGACTAAAAATACTGACTTCTTACGCCTCCGACATTTATCTGCCCTTTCAGTGCTCCGCTGGTGTATATCAAGTAAAATATCCCTTCGCCATAAGTATAGGCAGGGGTAAGGCGTCCCCAGCTGACAGAATTATCCTTCCTTACAAAATTGCAGCCGTTGTTATGCCTAATTCCAATTGAGGCGTTTTCACCAGCCGCAAGACCGCTATACATGACATTTGAACCAGCCAATCCTACTGTCATTTCCGTGGGTGTGCCAAAACTGAGATTCCACCTCTCCATCAATAGCATCTGCCTATCTTCATATGGAATGCCTGTTCTTCCATTATTGTAGTCATTCTGCGCCACATAACGATTCATTGCATACCCTCTGCTAATCGCCAGATTATTTATTCCTTCATAAGGCGTTCCCGCAGGACAATGATATAAACTGAACGGCTTGGCTGAAACGGAATAGTCAAGAGTATAATTGACATAGTCGGCCAACTGGATATCCCAGCACGTTCCGGCGGGACTGGTTAATGATCCGGATGGATACCATGCGTTATAATCATTCAAATACATTGACATAGCGGAACCGAACTGTTTAAGATTTGAAGCACATACTATTCTTTTTGCCGAATCCTTTGCATTTTTAAGCGCCGGCAGAAGTATAGCCGCCAAGATTGCGATAATGGCAATTACAACCAGAAGTTCAATCAATGTGAACTTATTGCACCGCAGACTGTTGCACCTTACCAGCCTCCCCGCGTCCAGGTTGCGGAAAGGTCTTTTCACGGTCAAGTTCTTATCCTGACTCTTCTCACAGGTCGTTAGGAATTTTTCACTTTGCCGGATTTTCATATTCCCTCCTGTTTTCACTTTAATTTTCTATATGATCAGTTTAGATGGCAGATAAATCCGACGCGGAGCGGTTCCGGGGGACGAGATCCTCCTCAGGCATTCCTCGAAAGCCAGTTCCCCTGCCTTCTGCCAGTCAATCACCAGCGCCGGGGCGCGTTGGAACCCGGGTACAAGAAAATTCTTGCCATCAATGCCCAACATGGGCTTTCCGGCAGCTTCTTTATGATGCTTCTGCATGAGAGAGCACGTCGTGAAAAGATAGGCCTTGCCCGACGGCAAACCGCACGGCTCCACCTCCAACTTAGCGCTGCCATCCCATTCCAGCATGAACTGTCGGCCGCGGTTGACATAAGCCGGGCTGGAACCGCTCATCACAACTACATCATCAACACCGGCCTGGCGGAAGTACACGGATGCCTTGACCGCGCAGTCGAAGGGGTCGATGTCCACGATGGACAAAGCTCCAGAAAGGTTACGATGAACGCATACTCCGACGCCTGGGATCGGAAAGACAAGTTCAGACGATGCCTTATCGTATTCCGAGAGCAACAGCACCCCGGTAGCCTGGGTGGCCAGTTCACTTAACATCTCTGAGCTCAAATCCTCCAAACTGACGCTCCGCAACAACAGGTCGTAGCCATTCGCCATTGCGGCCTTTCTCACCCCCATGAAGACTGTGGAGAATATCCCATCGGCGGATTCCGTAAACACTCCTGGCGACAGCACTGCCATTTGTCGTTTGCCGACCTGCGGTGTCCGTTTAATCCGAACGAAAGTCCCCTGTCCCTGCCGAGCCTCCAGCAACCCAATTGCAACCAAATGATCGACTCCGCGCTTGGCAGTTCCGCAGGTGATTCCGAAACGCTTCATCAGGTTCCGCAGGGTGGGAATCCTCTCTCCTGCGGCCAACTCGCCGGAGACGATCCGCTCCTCCAGCCAAGTCACCATACGCCGCGTCTTTTCCGATGCCGTATTCACGCCCATACAACCCCTAACTGTTTCATATTGTTTTATTATCATACAACACATTGAATCACATGTCAACAGGCAAACCACATTTCTGAGTCAGTTTATTACGGAAACGGTCTGAAATTTACGAAAGGTGGGTTATTTCAACTCGATATGGAGGTCTGTTCCGTCTTTCTAAGGACGACATTCATTACGAACTGCGGTACAAATCAGACCTGCCACGATCATCGACAGACGTTTGTGCGCCAGTGTTGCCGACCTGTAACACACAATTGGCAGGATCCATTCCAGCAGGGCAATGCAATAAGGCACCGGATTGGGATGGCCTTTCACGCTGGCGAATGCGTAGTCCCTCATTTTCATGGTTAATGAAACGTTCCTGGCGACCTCCGCAGGATGCTCGCCCCGGTAATTATTCATCGGACGAAAATCCAAATGAACCTTGCTGTAGAAATCCAATATGAACATGATGTAGTCATCCAGATCCTTTTCATTCTCCAAGGGTGCATTATCAACCATTAAAACGGCTTCCAGCCGGGCGAAGTCGGATATCACCGACCGGGGTTTTGTCTCCGAAAAATCGATCAGATAGACGTTCATCTCCTCATCCAGCAGAATATTCTGCATGTTCAGATCGCCATGGCAGATGGCGGTATAATAATCCATTCCCGTATCGCGCTGTCTGATAAATTCATATTTCAGGAACCAGTAGGGGTTGACCAGTTTTTGACCTGTCTCCTCAATATGGATGAAAGGTTCATCCGGTGAAACTGACAGTAATTCGTTTGCGGTTTCACAAATATTGGGAAAGAAGGTGGTACGCGGATCATGATCGCGATACGGATAAACAGGCTCACTGATAGGCTGACCATACCATGGATTCAATATCTGGAGGAAAATCTTGTCGAACAGTGGTTCCAGCTGCTCCGGCGGCCAAGTCCTGTAATAGTTGGCAAGCCATTTCAGTGATGCATTCTCGCCTCCAATTCCCACGAAATTATATCTTAGGGCGCCTGTGTCGCCAAAAAACTCGGTCCCCAGCACCATGGCGCTGTTATTCAAAATATACGGCATGGCAAAACGCCGGCACCGGTCCGATTCCCTCGAAATCATTGCACGACTAGCTATTTTCAGCACAGTAGGCCTAAGTTTGCGTCCCTCCTGATCGAACGAGGTCACCTGATAGGTCTGGGCTGAATAACCTCCATGGATCTGCTTGATAGAAACCCGTGAAGAGTCAGTATACAACCTGCGTGTCAGAAACGCCTTATGGGGTTCAAACTGACATCCGGGTTCTGTTTCAACAACGAGCCTCCTGTCGGAAGCATCGTCAATGCCGTCGGAAATTAACAGCCATGCGGTTGGATTGGTTACCTGATCATCGGCATGTGAGACATCGACGTGCATGATGTTTTCAAAAGTTAAAGCGCTTTTCAGGAGCCCTGATAAAGCAATCCCTTCAGAGGATTCAGGCATTTCAGCCAATATAAATCTGACACCTCGAAGGTTGACAGGCAGATCTACGGCGGCGCCCGATCCGGGAATAAGGTGCAAACCCGACTTGCCGATCAGGTCTGCTGATTCAGGATCCATAAGCAGGCAAACCATGACAGAGGGCGTTTCCGTGTTATAATCCGCGATCACCATGGCACATAAATCATGGCGGCCCGACATCAGCTTTTGCTTCAACGGAAGCAAGCCTCCAGCCAGTCGGCTGACCGACATAGTGCCCGGCTCCGATAAACTCACCCGGCAGACAGGTTTCTGACTAAACGATATTGCCTGTCTGACAAACACTCCAGCATGGGAGGGATTCATGGGAATCCTGAAATCAGGCGCCCGATCCGTATCATCCGGAATAAACCCGGCACATCCGCCACAGGTGACAAACAAGCCCTGCGCCTGAACATCTTCCTCCGGATGATCGGCAGCCGAACCGAAGCCTATGGACATGTCGAGTTCATCGTACCCTGCAATTCCAGTCTCCTTCCATATGTGCGAAGCTTCTCTTTTTACATCAAAAGGATGATAATGAAATGAATATGATCCGCTCACCCATTCCTGGGCTCCAGTGGTTTTAGACTGAATCCCGTCAATTTTCCTCATTGCGGCTTCGGAATTCTCAACCAGATGAAATGCCTGATGCAGTCCGGCCATCTCAAGAACATGAAATACTTCAGGCAATACCCCGGCAAGAAACAGGCTGCCGCCCTTGGCAATCATTTTTTTTGCCGCTGCAAGCAAGATCCGGATACCGGAACTGGAGAGGTAGTTGCAACGGGAAAGGTCTATAATCAGGTATTTAGATTGTTCAAGGATTGGGCTAAGCTCCTTTTCCAATTCAGGGCCTGTCTTCGAGTCGATCCGTCCGTCCGGAATTATTACTGGAATCGAATTTTCGGCTTGGATTGAGATCGGGATCATGGTTCATCCGGGCTTATCAGGTAAAATTGATATGGATCTTGATTTTCATACTGGAAGAAAAATAGCTGAGACACAAAACAAATCAAGGAAATCAGGAAGGAAAGCAATGGTTTGCCTGCTTGCGGTAATTGCAAAACTAGAGTTTTGCAGGAATTCAGTATTCAGAAAACAGAATTATCGTGAATCAAATCGAGGATGAGTTCGCATTTCATGGGGAGACGCGTGCCTTGACTGTGGCTAGCAGGCGTTCAATCTCATCGGCCTGTTGGAACTTGGGGTCAGACTGAATGCCCCCCAACTTAAGTGTCGCCACCCTGCGGGGGCTTGTTATCTTTTATGTAATCCGTATTCTCCCAAGGCTTACGCCTTTGGGCTACATTATTACACCTCCTGCGGAGGCTATTATACAATCGAACTGTCTTTATTATTCAGCCCTCGCAGAGGGCGACATGTTGTAGCCCCATGCGCCTGCCGCGGCGTAGGCTTTGCGAAGCCGGGCAAGCGTGGGGTTGATTAATAATCAAATCACAGTCATCCCACAGGATGACGGATTAATGGATTTATGGATTGCTGGATTATTGGGTTTGAGTTCAAGAAAAACCATAGATACTGGATTTTAAGAAAAATTTCAGAATAGGCATTTTTGATTTTCCCCATATTTCGTAAAGAAAGCGTAATCCTAAGGGGAAGTTCGAAAGTTCGGGAATGCGGAAGTTCGAAAGTTTTAAGAATCTAGGTCTTTCCCTGTGGGAAAAATGCGCCCCTTACGGCGCGTTGGTAGTAGCGCAATTTATTGCGCGTTTTTGGAATAAGGAGATCAAGATGGGAGAGACCACCGTCATCCGACGGGACAGGTCCGACGTGGCTGATGCCCAAAGGCACACAGGCAAAGCCGCTTAATTCAACGTTAAGGAATTTCAAAGTTTAATGAAAAAACAATTAAGAAAAATTCAAAGAACATGCCTTACGGCATTAACAACAAACAAATTCTGAATTCGTTAGTAGTCAAGCCCGTAAGGGCTGTTCTTTTCTT
>CAZION010000205.1:0-10603 GCA_964540865.1 uncultured Victivallis sp. | reverse complement strand
CCGTATCTCCATAATCTCCTGTCTCGCGCCATATGCCAATTTTTAGAGGTTCCCTGTATTCAATCTTCAGAATTCTTTCTTAGCCTTCCTGGTCATCAAATCCCTCGCCCCTTTTCTCGGATCTTTTCCGAGATAGAGACCTGCATATATTTCATTGATTATTGGTGTTTCCACATTGTATTTCAAAGCGAGATTATAGGCGCTTTCAGAAGTTTTCACGCCTTCGGCAACTACAAGCCCCATTTCTTTCAGCACTTCTTCTATCTTTCTGCCCTTGCCAAGTTCTTCACCGACATGCCTGTTTCGGCTGTGTCTGCTTATGCATGTGACAATCAAATCCCCTATTCCGCTAAGCCCCGAAAAGGTTTCATTCCTTCCTCCGAGCGCAACGCCAAGCCTTGCCATTTCCGCTATTCCCCTCGTCATGAGGGCAGCTTTCGAATTATCGCCCAGTCCCATACCGTCAAGAATCCCGGATGCTATTGCGAAAACATTCTTCAGAGATCCTCCAAGTTCGACTCCAACCACGTCGGTGGATGTGTAGACCCTGAAAAACTCATTCATGAAAGCCTTTTGCACAATTTCCGCCGTTTTGACGTCCGTAGAAGCTGCGACTATAGCAGTCGGGCTTTTCAAGGCGACCTCTTCAGCGTGACTTGGCCCGGAAAGGACACAGTACCTGTTTTTGCCTAATATCTCCACGCAAAGCTCGCTCATCCGTTTCAGCGATCCGATTTCAATCCCTTTTGCAACATTGACAAGAATATGTTTGTCCTGGTCATGGTATCCTGCGAATTTCGCAAGGGTCCCCCTCAAATACTGGGACGGCGACGCGAGAACTATTATCTCGGAATCATATATGGCATCTTTCATTTCCTCGCACAAGACAAGTTCATCAGGCAGCCTTGCACCCGGCAGGAAACGGGAATTTTCCCGTGATTTACGGATTTCCTGGATATAATCTGGAAACGGCCCCCACTGCCGAACATTGTGTCCGTTGCGGATCAAAAGCAGCGCCAGCGCAGTCCCCCATCCCCCGTCACTTAAAACTGTAATATTCATCTTCAAACCTTTTTCTTCTCGAACTTATGTTCTGTTCCGTTTATCAATCTTCCAATATTGGTATGATGCTTTGCTATTGTGACAATCGCCAGAACCAGAAAAAAGATCTGGAATGGCGTAGAGAGGGTCCAAATCCCTGTTTTTGAAAAAATAAAAGAACTTATAGGAAGCGCAGCCGCGGCAATCACGCTCGCAGCAGAGACGTATCGGGTCGAATAAAATAGAATTAACCAGATAAGTCCGGTGCAGATGAATGAATAAGGGGCTATTCCTACGAGAACACCTCCGCCTGTGGCCATCCCCTTGCCGCCTTTGAATTTCAGGAACACCGACCATATGTGGCCCGCCACGGTCGAAAGTCCGGCGGTTATGACAAGGGCATCAGGAGCCTCCGTCAAAATCTTCACGGCGAGCACTGGCAGGAGCCCTTTCAGGAAATCCAAGACAAAGCAGAGGATCCCCCATTTCCTGCCAAGCACCCTCATCACATTTGTGGCACCGACATTCCCGCTTCCTTGCTTCCGTATGTCTATCCCGTTAATCTTGCCAATGATGAAGGCCCACGGGACCGAACCGAAAAGATAACCCGCAATTCCTATGACCAAGAAAACGGTGATACCGGAATTCATATATTTCTAATCCATTTTTTTGTTTTATATTCAATAGTTTTTAATGAAAATAATTTCATTATTTACCTGAAAAACTATATCAGTTTAAACTTCCCCTGCCAACCTATATAGCATAAATCCTTAATATCCTAAAACTTGAAACTTAAGATGTAAAAGGTAAATTGAACGCCTGCAATTTCAATTGCTCAACAAAAAAAACGGGGGATTTGAAACATGAAGAAGATTCTTGCCGGACTCACGGCTTCAGCATTGTTTGCAGGAGCATTCTGCATAATGGCTCAAGACAGTTCAAAAATACCCGCACCTCCTGTTCAGAAACCTGACACCTTTAAAAAAATAGACAAAAACGGCGACGGTAAAATATCCACTGACGAATACCAGTCTTACTGGCTTGACATTTTCGGAGTGATTGACACAAACAAGGATGGAAAGATCAGCCGGGACGAAATAAAGGCCAGAGCTGAAAAGCGCGTCGCCGAAATTGACAGGAACAAGGACGGCGGACTTACGAAAGATGAATTTCTAACCACACCGAAGCCAAAAGGGGAAATCCCCGAAAAACCCGGTACGGGAACAGCACCATACGCCCAAGCCGACATCAACGCCGACGGTTCAATAACTCAAGAAGAATATTACTTCATCCTAAACGACAGGTTTGACAGGGCCGACAAGGATAAAACCGGTAAAATTGACAAGAATGAAGCCACAGATATGCTTCTTGACACCTTCAATTCCTCCGATATGGACAAAGACGGCATTGTCACAAAAGAAGAATGGATTTCCTTCTGGGTTGGAGCACCAAAACCGGCCGACAAGAAAACTGAATCTACAATATCGAAATAATTCCCAAACTCCAAACAAATTTGATAATTAAAAATTGGAGTTTGTTTGTGTTTTGGAATTTGGAAATTGGAGCTTGAATTACCAATGGACATCATATTAGGAATAGAAACCAGTTGTGATGAAACCGCGGCCTCTGTCGTGATCGACGGCTGCGAAGTTCGCAGCAGCATTGTCTCCTCCCAGATCGCCAAACACGCGCTCTACGGCGGAGTCGTGCCGGAAATCGCCGCACGCGAACATCTGACCGCAATCGAATATGTCGTTGAAACCGCCCTGAAATCTGCAGACGTCTCAATAGGGGATGTTGCCGCTCTCGGCGTTACAAATGGCCCGGGACTTATTCCATCACTTCTCATCGGAGTCAACTTTGCAAAAGGACTTTCAGCCGGACACAATATCCCACTGGTCGGGATAAATCATTTCATCGCCCACATCTATGGATGCTTCCTCGAAAACGGAATCGAAAAACTCGCACAGCCCGAAACCTTTCCAATATTGGCGCTGGTGGTCTCCGGCGGACATACCGCGCTGGTGCTGATCACCTCCGACGGCAACGCCAGAATCGTCGGGACAACTCTTGACGATGCCGCAGGCGAGGCTTTCGACAAGGCAGCAAAACTTTTGCATCTCGGATACCCGGGCGGACCTGTAATTGAAAAGACCGCGAAAAACGGGAATCCTGCGAAATTCGCATTTCCGCGTTCACTGACCGGAACATCGGGAAAGGCGCTGGATGAGAATAACCGTTTCAACTTCAGTTTCAGCGGAGTCAAAACCTCCCTCTATTATCACTGCATAAAACTTGGAGGCGGTGAAAATATGACAGGCGAGGTTCTTTACGACACTGTCGCCTCGTATCAGGAGGCTCTTGTGGATGTCCTCACGAGGAAAACAGTTGAAGCCGCAGAACATTTCTCAACTCCGACCGTAGTCCTATGCGGGGGCGTGGCATGCAATGGCGCTCTCAGGGAAAGAATGAAGAAATCACTTCCCGGAAGAAGGCAGCTCATAATAGCACACCCAAAATATTGCACGGACAATGCTGCGATGATCGCAGGACTCGCCTGGTATGACTTCAAATCCAAACACTTCGACGGCTCTGACCTAGACGCATATTCAAGAATGCCCGAACTCTCCAAGGTCGCTTTCGTAGGGAAATAATTCACAGGCATCCTGTGGGGTGCCAAGGTGATAGCTGTATAGACTGAAGTCTGTTAGGTTTTGACACAAGTCATTTTGCATTTTCAAATCCACTCTTTTTAATTGCAACCTATTTACCTACAGCCTATTAGCCTACAGCCTCCCCGTCCGCTATGGGACGGATGTGGAAATAATTTTCAGAATTAAGTCAAAACCACGATTTGACAATTGCAAACATTAGGCTATACTTAGGATATTGGGTGGTTGTTGTGGGTTTCCTTAAGCGCTTGGAAAAATAAAGCATTTTATGAAAGGGGAGTTGTATGAGCAGAAATTTATCTGCGACAAGAGGCTTGTTCTTTTCTAAAAAACCGTTTTGCGCCAAAGATCCCGAATCGGCTTCAAAATGCGACAATAAAACCGGACACAAACGAATTAGAGAATTCACACTCATAGAACTCCTGATTGTAATAGCTATTATTGCCATACTCGCAGCTATCCTTCTTCCGGCGTTGGGAGCTGCCAAAAACCTTGCAAAAAAAGCAGTATGTTCAAACAATATAAGACAGGTGGGAATGGGTGGGCTCTTAATGTATGCCGAGGATTATAACGGCTGGAGCCTGGGACATTATAACCACTATTACGGTTTTGATTTAGTAAATAAGACAAACTGGGTGTTTGTACTTACCGAATATGCGGATGCGAAATCTCTTGGCTACCTGAAATGGAAGTATATAACAGGCGCGGTGACACAAAAAACACCAGATGGCATATTCCAATGCCCTTCAGAGCAGCAACCCATTACCAGTTCTGTCCCGCGGGTTAATTTCGGGATAAATAACCGACTGTGTGTGTTAACTGTGGGGATGGCGTCTCGGATCAAAGACACGACGCGTGGACTTATCAAGATAGATTCTCTTAAATCGCCAGAGTCCCTTATGTATTTGGCCGACAGCCAAGTAAACGAGTATCAGGTGGGAAATGCCGGCGGTCCAGCCTCGGAACCTTCACGACGGCATAATCTGTCAACAAACGTGTTTTTTATGGACGGGCATACACAATCTCTGAAATACGCAGAATTGCAATGGAGGAACGATTCTACGGGTGATTTATTCTATCCATGGTCAGGCAATCCATAACAAGGAATAGACAATGAATGATTTAGGTTTTGCACCGAAGCATATGCTTATTGCTGATAAAGTCAGGGATAACATATTATCGGGAAATCTTGCTGTCGGGAGCCATCTTATGCCTGACACTGAACTTGCCAAGCTCTACAAGGTCAATAAAAAAACTGTTGCCAACGGAATGGCGATGCTGGTTGCGGCAGGACTGATATCACGTTCACCGGGTCGCGGTTCAATAGTAATCAAACAGGAGACAAACGCAAAAACGACTCGGAAAGCGGTGGGATTAGTGGTGTTAAGCAAGGGTGATGTGTACGAGAATATTGCAGGGGTAATTGCAGAGTCTCTGATGAAGCGCGGCCTGTATCCGGTACTGGCCAACAACACAATTTTCTACACAGCCATTTCCACTGTCAGCTCGAAGCACCTGTATTCCCTCATCGAAAGCATCCTGATGGACAATCCATTTGGACTTATTGTCGATGGCGATGAAACAGTTCCTTTTACATTGCTCGGCCGCAATATCGGCCGCTGCAAAAACATTGTATTCGTCAATCGCTACCAGGCAATGAAACGGATCGCCGGAGCGAAGTACGTCCTGACGGACTATGAGGAAGGCGGGCGGATCTTGGCCAGGCACCTTATTAAAATGGGACACAGAAGAATCACTTTTTTTCCAAATAGGGAATACACAAAAGTAGGTTATATAGGTTCGCCGCAGCAACAGATATTGGCGGGAATAAAAGAGGTGTGTTTTGCGGAGAAAGTTGAATTCAACAATCAAATTCCGGAAAGACTGATGGCAGGAGATGCGCTGAAAAATGTGTGTGCCGACTATTTGACCGGAAAAAACCGCCCTACTGGGGCAGGAGCGCAATCTGACTGGGAGGTTTTTCACGATATCTCCCCCGCATTGGCAAAAGTTGGATTGAGCATCCCGGGTGATATCTCCATGGTCGGATTTTTCAATACGCCATGGAGCGAGAAATTCCCCACTCCCCTTACCAGTGTCTCAATAAATGAAACGACTCTGGCGAAAACGGCGGTACAGATGGTGGCGGATGAAATAAACGAAACGGAAGTCAAAATAAAACCCGAGCTGGTGGTGCGCAAGTCTGTAATCAGCGTCTGACTGCGGTGGCCGCAG
The DNA here is from genome assembly GCA_964540865.1 of uncultured Victivallis sp. Taxonomy (GTDB): domain Bacteria; phylum Verrucomicrobiota; class Lentisphaeria; order Victivallales; family GWF2-50-93; genus GWF2-50-93. The sequence goes on along the minus strand of CAZION010000205.1, from coordinate 4,655 downwards.
TTTTGTCAATAAGAAACGGAGGGCGGGTTTTCTTACCCGCCAACAGAATTAATCGCGGGTTGGAAAACCCGCGCTCCGTTAAAGAGCGCATGATTAAGTTTCAAAGGAGTGCCGGTGACTGCGATATTCGCACTTTAATCAAGAAACAATGACAAAGAAATCTCTAAAATAAACGTGAAATTCTTAATACTGGCAGCGGTGACAATCATTGCCGCACAGGTATTTGCCCAGAATGCAGCCAACAGCAATGACTATAAGGACGACTTTTCAACGTCGAGCATGTGGCTCACATGGAAGTCCGACAAATCGGTTGGAATGTTTTCGTGGAACAAGGATGAAGGGCATGACGGAAAAGGCTCAATGGAAATATCTCTGGGTAAAGATTGCCCTGCAGATGCCAGTTTCTGTTTTGTGAAATATTTCCCGGCGGTACCCGGTAAAACTTATAATGCCATTGTCTGGGTCAAGGCGGAAGATGTCACGCCGTACGGCGAAATCTCCTTGGCGTTCCAGGGCAAGGACGCCAATAAGATTTTTTTGGGAACGCCCGTCATATCAAACATGATACTAGGGTCGGCGATTGGCGAAGGATGGCAGCGCCGGGTATTGACATTCACGGTTCCGGGTGACGGGGCATGGTCTAAAACCGCCTTTTTAATCTGCACCTTGGGCATAGGCAAAGCATCGCAAGGCAAAGTGTTTTTCGATGATTTCAGTTTCTTTGAAAATAAATAATCTCCTGCCGTCCATCCTATCCCCGCCGCAAGCAGCGGGGTATTACGGATGGACGCCCACGCCCTCGGGAGCTTCGCCCCTTCGGGCGGGCCGGAGATTCTTTATAATGGAAGAAACGGAAAAGTCATTTTGCAAATTTATTACAGGAAAGCGAAAGTAGGGTTGTCGGCAAAAACAGGGATTTTACGAGGGAAATTAGAAATTTTGGAAATTTTTAACAAAACCAAAATGTAGCCGATTTCAAAACTCTGAATTTTTCAGAGTTTTGAAATCGGCTCAGGAGAATTAAATGTACCGCAGAACAATCAAGCCGAAAATATTTTTCACTCCGTCAGTTATACTCAGTTTTTTCCTGAGTTTATTCGTGTTGCCGTTGTCCATGGTGGCGGCAGTGAATGAATACCGGGAGATTCCGTTGAAAGACAAGATAAAGGATAAAGACCTGACTTTCTGCGTTACGTTCGATAAATTCTCCGTCAATGCCGATTTTGCTAAGGGCAATCCAAACTCCACCAACCTATCGGACCTTGCCCTGGGGTTGCGCGGCGTTATCGGGTTCGACGGTGTCAAGGCTTTCCGTCCGGAAGCTGGAGAAGACCTGAAATTTGATGTCACGGGTAACGTTCTTCCACATTGCGGTACGATCATCATGTGGGTGAACGCACTCGACTACTCACCGTCAGACGCATTGACAAACGGCAAGAAACGCGGCAATATCGCCTTGCTCCACATGATGTTCAAACAAGGCACCCGCCATGTCGAATATCAGCTGTATGAATTTGACGATAATATTTATTTTGACTGGCGCAGTTCCGAACCGCCGCATGGTTATGGTCAAAACGGACGGACACAAGTATCTCGAAAAGGGATCAAGCAGAAACAATGGCATCAATTGGCCGTAACTTATGACGAGCATAAACTCGCCATTTACCTTAATGGTGTTTTGGGCGCGGAAAAATCTCTGCCCGAAAAAGTGGCCAAAACCCTTGATCTTCAGCCCGATCCCAAGTTGTCTTTTCTCGGCATTAAAAGCCGTTTTTACGAAGATAAACACCAGTGGAGCGTGGCAGTTGACGATGTGAAAGTTTATTCGCGGGCAATGTCTGCACTTGAGATCAAAAATCAATATCAGAAACTATTGGTCAACCAGAGTGCCTCCAGTGTACAGTCTTTCGAAGTCAAACTGAACGGAGTTGATGAAGGGAAAGCGGGCAAACTCGACCAGATTGAAGCGGAATTTGATTTTTCGGCATTGCCCGATGCAGACAAAAAACTGCTCGATGCGGGGAAACTTGAGATTGCGTACAATTTTACCGGACCAGGAAGTTTCAGCAATACCGGAACTTGGACTATGCAAAAGCAGACCGAATGTCGCCGTATCTCAGGAATTGGCGCATCAGGCCGATATCATTTCGAAGCGGCGCTAAAATTGTCCGATGGCAAAACTGAAAAAAATGCCGCAGACATTGATGTCCCGGATCTTTCTTTCGTCGACAACGGGATCGGCGATGAAGATACGGTTCCTAAAATATGGTCCTCCTTTGCGGTGGATGATAACCGTACTGTCACGCTCTGGAATCGGGTCTACTCTTTCGGGACTGGACCGCTGCCGACCGGGATCACTGTTTACGGCAAACCGATTTTGGAAAAAGTTCCCGAGCTGGTAATAGAGACAGTCGCCGGCAAATCCAGCATCCAATACCAAGCCGGAAAAACCACGCGAACCGGACGTACCGTCACTTTCACCGGTACCGGAACGGCTTCCGATTTTACACTTGACTATGCGACGACTGTTGAATTCGACGGCATGATAAAGTTTTATTTCGTGATCAAAGGCGAGCCCGAAATTAAAACCATGCGCCTCGAATGGCAGGTCAAGCCGGAATATTGCCAGTATCTGATGACCCCGCTCCTTCAGGAAAAAAACACTTCTGAATTTGCATTTAAATATCCCGGCGGTGAAATGTCGGCAGACACGCAGATATGGCTGGTGTCTGAGGGAAAGGGCGGATTTGCCTATACCATGGCGAATGATGCCAACTGGGTTTATGATCCGGCATCTCCGGTGTTCAAGGTCAATAAAGCAAGCGGCTCCTGTTCGGTTGACATGATCGCCAAGACAGTCAAAATGCCTCCGGACACGCCTTATCAGGCACTGTTCATCGCCACTCCCACCCGGCCGTTGCCGGAGCGGATTCGGGTGATTCGCCATGGAGACGGCAGCCGTCCTGATGCTCCACGCTTGCGAATGAACGCTGGCGAAGGACTGACTGGTCAATCCACTTATAAACCCGACCCGGCCGCGCTTACCGCGGCGATGAGAAACTTTGTGCCTGGAACAGTCGGTGTTTACGGCATGGCTGACGAATTGACGACTGGTACGCCAATCGCCAATTATTTCACAAAATATTGGGATATCCCCGGTTATATTGTCGTGAATATGCCTTATGACAAATTGACCGACAGCGGCACCTTTAAAAGGGAAGTCTATCCCTCTGTACCGGCCTGCAATGCAGCCCATATCAAGGATTATTATATGGCAAACATGAAGGAGTTGCTGGAACAGCCTTACTCCGACCGCATCTGGATGATTTATTATGACCTGTGTGGTAATGTGCTGTGCAGCAATCCGCTCCACGGCTGCGGCTTCAAGGATAAATTCGGACGTGATATCAAAACCTTCGCGGTACTGAACAAACGCAAGCTGATCGAACGGACCGTCAGCCTCTGCCATGCCAAGAACAGGACAGTGATGTTGCATGCACAGCGCCTTTTTTCGCCGTTCATTCACGGACTGGCCGATTACTACTTCCCAGGAGAGCAGCACAACGGACTGCTGATGCGCAATCAGTATGGATACACCGATGAGTTGTCCGACGCCCTCTACCGGAGCGAATATAATCGCGACGTGCTTGGTGTCGGCGTGATTTTCCTGACGGCACTGGGACAGGCCAATATAGCGTATTGTAAAGATCCTGCCCTGACTGAAGCCATGATGACAATGCTGCTGGCGCACGATGTGGATCCGGATCCAAGCTACGCCAACGGAGGTGTGATAAAGAAAGTATGGGATATCCTGGAAAAATATCAGGTGCAGTCACCGAAAACCAAAGTCCACTATTATTACAATCAGGATGTCGTGAGCAGTTCCAATCCGGAAGCGCGTGTCACCTACTACGAATGCCCTGACAAGCAATATGTGCTTTCGGTGACCAATAAAGACATTGCTCCTAAAAAAACGGTCATTGATTTAAGCAGACTCAAAGCGGGAGATTACACCGTCTGCGAGGAATATAAGGGAACAGACATCCAGGTGAAAGGCGGCAAGTTTGAAATCACCGTTCCCCCGCGTTCCTTCCGGTTGATCGCATTCCCGCCGAAATCATTATATCCCGTGACCGATGACTGTTCAAAATTATGGGGTAGCTGGAACAGCGAGGGCGCAAAGGTTGAGTTCAAGCTTGACAGGGAAGTAGGCAATCAAAAACCGGGAAGTCTGCTGCTGCAAGTAGCCGCAGACACTCCGGACGGCAGTGCCTTCTGCTTTGTGAAAAAATTTCCGGTCAAGCCTGGAAAAACCTACAAGGCTAAAATATTTGCCAGAAGTCAAGACCTTCCGCCAACCGCAAAAATAACAATGGCATTTCAGGGACAGGATACGAACGGACTCTCTTTGGGGCTTCCACCGCAATCCGCTGTTCTGCCCAAACCATGCAATGAAAAATGGGAGGACCTGAACCTCAGTTTCAAGATACCGGAACAGGGAAAATGGGCTGAGGCACGCAATTTGCTGGTGACACTTTCAGTTCAAAATGTCAAAGGCGGCAAGGTCTGGTTCGACGACTTCGAATTGTCTGAAACTGAATGATAAACTAAGTAAAAATCTTAAATTGCAGGTGAAAAATGTCTGGTAGTGGAAA
>CAZION010000204.1:0-10738 GCA_964540865.1 uncultured Victivallis sp. | reverse complement strand
ATCAGTCATCAGTCATCAGTCATCAGTCATCAGTCATCAGTCATCAGTCATCAGTTATCAGTCACTCGGTCACTCGGTCACTGGTCACTGGTAACTGGTCACTGGTCACTGGTCACTGGTCACTATCTTTATTCTTTGCGCCTTTGTCCTTCTTCGGGGACTTTCCGCCACCGGAAGCAACCATATTGTAAACACCCATGAAAATCACGCCCCAGACTATGAATGCGAAAATGAATATCCAGGCACCGGTTGAAAGCTGCATCGCAGCACACCACTGCCCTTCAAAGGAATCTCCGGAAACCTGAAGCCCCAGCATCACAAGGAATCCACCGACAATTCCCAGCAAGACTGAAAGTCCGAAAGAGCCCAAAACCCCTTTCTCCTTAATGTCTTCGGGCAGGAGGCGGAATCTCCACTCACCTCCTATGAAAGCCGCGATAATGGCTCCTAGGAAAATGCCGGCAAGAAATCCGGTGTGCCAGTCAAAAGGAGGGAATTCATTGACAGCACGCCTGTTTATGGAGTTTTTGCAGTAATCCGAGATCATCAAATAGGAATCGCTCATCCCGATTGTAGTATCGAAGAGATACAGCGCCAGCATGAAAAGGAATGCGACCGCCGTTCCCGACATATATGCCGACCATTTACTTGTAAGAGATTTTACCATGAATGTAACACTGGCATCTTGCCTGTAGTCTTAATTTGAACTTCCTGTACGATTGAATTAATTCCGATTTGTTTCCGTATATATTAAATTCTTTTTTGAAATATTCTATAAATCATCAGATTTTTTCCGGAAGAAGGTGTGCAGACATGGGATTTATGGCGAGTTGTCCATGACAGATGGCAAGAGCCAGTGCATCGGTTGAATCAAGGGGGAGACTGTTTATGTTCAATCCCAGGCGGCTTGCCATGAGGTAGGCGACCTGGTTTTTTGAAGAATTCCCGCTTCCGCATACAGCCAATTTGGCTTTTTTCGGGGAATACGCGTAAGCGGAAACCCCGTTTTCGGCGAGAACTGTCATCACAGCCCCGCGCGCATAACTCAGGATCATGGCGGTTTTTACATTCTTATAGAAGAATGCACCTTCGAGCACCGCGGCATCAGGATGGTATTTTTCTACGAGTTCCCGCATTCCGCCTGCAAGTCTGCGCAGGCATTCGCTGTGAGGGGCCGACGCCTTGGTTTTTATTACGCCACAGTCGAGTATTTTGATCTTGTCCGCGGAAATGTAGTCAACCACCCCGTAACCGGTACATCTCAATGCCGTATCTATTCCGAGTATAATCATATTTTCCCTTACAGATAAATTCCTTTTGAATTTATCTGTAAGGGAAAATATATATCCAAGATATCCATTTAAAATCTAATTCAATTTTTAAATAAATAAAAAACAGAGGCAATTCAAAATTGCCTCTGTTGAGCTGATTTCAAAAGTTGGTGTTCACGGCTTCAGCGTGCCTAAACTGTTGAAGATTAAGACACACTAAAGTTGTGAACTCCAACGGAATACATTACCGCAGCAACATTTTTCCACATTTTGAAATCAGCTCATCCTTGCTCCATTTCAAAAAACGGAGCAAGGTTTTTTGTAATTCATGCCGCAGGCATGTTTATAATCAGGCACACACCTGATTATCAGTCCAGCATACCTTCCATAAGATCTGTCGGAAGCGGAGCAGGCTGAGCGCATTTGCTCTTCAGATCAACATGCCTTCTTGTCTTTGATGAGAGTTCAAAGGAGTGCATGATCTCAAGTACATGGTAAGCCAGCTCGCCGGAAGCCCTGTGAGGTCTTCCTGATTTCACAGCAGATGCAATGTCGGCAACACCGATTATGCGGCTGTTGTTTGCATACTTGTGCGTAAGGACTGATTCGCACCAGTCCTGGGAGCCCGGCCTGAAGATTTTTACCGGACCGCCGAATCCGTTCGGATCCGGAACCAGAAGGCTTCCTTCCGACCCGTAAATCTCAATCGGACTGTGATTATGCTTGTAGCATTCCCAGCTCATGACAACCGTAATCTTAGCACCGCTGTGAAATTCAAGGGTTCCCGAGGAGTGAGTTGGAACCTCAACCTTGATTTTCTTCCCGAAATGTTCCTTGCATCCAGCAATCCTTACAGGGAAAGAAGCCTGCGTGGATGCGGAAACAGTCTTAACCGGACCTAGGAGATGAACAAGGGCTGTCATATAATATGGGCCCAAATCAAACATCGGGCCGGCGCCGACCTGATAGAAAAAGAACGGGTTCGGATGCCAGGCTTCAGGGCCGCGCCCCATCATGAAAGCGGTTCCAGCAACGGGCTTACCAATCCAACCGTCATCAATGATTTTCCTGCAAGTCTGAAGTCCGGCACCAAGAAATGTGTCCGGAGCGCAGCCGACCCTGAGTTTCTTCTTTTGCGCAAGGTCGATTATCTTCTTGCCATCCTCGAGGGTTATTGCGAGGGGTTTCTCGCAATGGACGTGCTTTCCGGCGTTAAGGGCCTTAAGATTTATTTCTGCGTGAACTGCAGGAATAGTGAGGTTCACAACCAATTCGACTTCCGGGCTTTTAAGCAGCTCATCAACCGTCATCGCTTTGACTTTAAATTCCGTGGCTTTAGCCTCAGCGGCGGCCATATTGATGTCGGCGCATGCTACGATTTCAATATCATTGAATGTCGGGCCATTGGTAAAATAAGTCTTGCTTATATTTCCACATCCGACTATTCCGATTTTCATTTTCTTTGTAGCCATTGTCATTTATTCCCTTCTGCAAGTTTGTTTGAAACAAGATATTTATAGCTGTCTTCTACGGCCTGGAACATGTCGGTGTCGCATCTGTCGAGCTCGACAATAAGCCAACGCAGCACTTTCGGGTCAGCAGCTTTTATGACTTTGAAGAAATCCATCTTACCCTTGCCGACGGCAAGCATAGCTGAATCTTTCTTCAGTGAACCGTCTTTGATATGCAGGAGAGGCGCCCTTTTCTTGAATTTAGCCACCTGTTCGGCAGGGTCGTTGGCACCGAAATTCGCGGCCCAGTAGGTATCGATTTCAAAGAGCACTCCCGGACAGAGCTCGGCGAAGATGTCATATGCAATTCTGCCATCGACCAGTGCAAATTCCCAGTAATGGTTATGCATAAAGAGATTCAGTTTGGCTTTCTTGAGCTTCTCAACCATGCCGTTCACCATTTCCGCAGTCTTCCTGATAGCGTCAAGGTCTTTGAATTCATCCGGGCCGAACCCGGTGGAAACCAGGTCTATCCCGAGAATCTTAGCGGTATCCTCAACTTCCTGGAGATTGTCCGATTTCGCCCATGGACCATGGCTCGAGGAAATAACCATTCCGAGATCCTCGACTACTTTCCTGAATTCCGCAGGCTTATAATTATAGAATCCCGCAGGTTCAACACCTTTATATCCAATTTGGGCTACACGCTTGAGAACTCCTGCAAAATCCTTCTGCGACTCATCCCGAAGCGAATACAATTGAACTGAAATTGGTTTCATCAGCCACTCCCTTTATTATTAAATTGACACATTATATTCTATTTCATAGTTTAAACCCTATAATCAAACAAGACAATTGACATAAAATATGATATATTGATGAAAAATATTTTTCTCTTCGTAAAAAACACACCAATGAATACGAAATTAATTAATGTCAGTTATTACAAGGCACCCAATAGGGGGAGGGTCAATCCTGTAGTCATTCAGGAAGGATATGAATACATTGAAATCCTTACTGGCGGGAAACTCCTTTTCGAACTCAACGGAAATGAGCAGATTTTCGAATACGGGACAATGTTCTGGCATATTCCCGGAGATCATACAATTAATAAATACCTGCCTGACTTCCCATATGAATGCCTGTGCCTGAGATTCAGCAGGCCAAATGAATCTACAGAAAGAAGGTTCCCGAGAGTGACGATATGGGAAAACAGGGAGGAGATATTAAGCTTTTCCGACAAAGTCATAAAAGCTTTCCATGACGAAACATTCAATCACCTGTTGATCACAGAATACGTATTTTCCAAAATCTCATGGGAAGCCGCTTCATTCATGAAAAGAAAACCTTCATCAGACATTCCCGCAGCACTTGCAAAGCTCACTTCATTCATTGAAAGCAATTATACCGAAGATCTGACGATCGAGGATCTCTCGAAAGTGGCTGGAATCAGCGTTCCACACCTCCATTCCCTTTCAAGGAAACTCCTGAAGACAAGCCCTCATGCCATCCTACTCAACAAGCGGCTTCAGGAAGCTAGAAGACTTCTCGCCACGACAAACAACGAGGTGAAGACAATCAGTTCCGACTGCGGGTTCATGAATGTCGAAACTTTCTGCAGGGCTTTCAGGAAGAAATATCAGACGTCACCTGGGGAATTCAGAAAATCAAATTCACCGAAACACATTTTGCGTGGTGTTTGAAGTATGCCTGTCATACAGTTTTTCATTCAGATAAATTCAGGTCATGAATTTATATGAATGTAAAACAACATGCACTTGCCTTGAAAGTATGTTGGGCTTTAGCCCGACACTCTTCGTTTTTCAATTTATCGTGTTCAATAAAAAAACATTGTCGGGCTAAAGCCCAACATACTTAGGTTCGTTTTCATTTTGAGTGGGTCAACACACAAAATATATAAATAATTGAATATCCAATATCCAACACGGAATGTCCAATATCCAAGGGAATTATCGGATTTGGCTCTTTTCACCGCGTGTATGCTTTTAAATAATATTGAGCTCAATTCATCGTTTTTTTTCAAGATGGAATTAATTTTCTTAGACTGTTGAATAGGTTCGTCTTTTATTCACTTCATCGGTTGGATATTCCGTGTTGGATATTGGATATTCAGCTCAAATCTCTACTTCCCCTGCTCCGCCATGGCTTTTTCCAGGACCTCATCGGAGATGTCGAAGTTAGAGTACACGGCCTGAATGTCTTCGTTCTCTTCGAGTTTTTCGACAAGCCCAAGAACCTGCCGTGCTATATTGGGATCCTTGACTTCGACAAGGATTTCAGGCTTCTGGACAATGCCGGACTCCTCCGTTGCGATCTTCGCATTTGCAAGCGCCTTAGAAATGGAATCATAGGCATCCTGCGGCCCCCATATTTCAGCGACGCCATCATCGACTTCTATGTCTTCGGCACCAGCATCAAGGACAATGTTCATAAGCTTGTCCTCATCGGCATTTTCACCTTTGACCACGAAATGCGATTTCCTGTGGAACATGCGGATGACCGAACCGCCGCCTGCCATGGTGCCGTTGTTCCTGTCGAAAACCATCCTTATTTCACTGGCTGTCCTGTTTTTATTCTCGGTGAGGCATTCTGCGAGAACCGCAACCCCGTTCGACCAGCCCTCGTACAGGATATTCTCATAATTTATGGTTTCACCGGTCTCGCCCGCACCTTTTTTAATCGCCCGTTCAATATTGTCCTTCGGCATATTCGAATCCCTTGCGGCTGTCAGGGCTGTCCTCAGTCTCGTGTTCGTCGCCGGATCTTTACCGCCGCACCTTACTGAAACCATTATTTCCTTGCCAAGGCGGGAAAACACTTTCCCCTTCTTGATGTCAGCTGCGCCTTTCCTGTGCTTGATATTTGCCCATTTGCTATGTCCGGACATGTATTACCTCTTTTTCAATTTTAGTTTTTATTTAAAATCACTATCGTCCAATTGATGATTGATTGTTGTGGTTTCATAGATGTTAGTGGCCAAACGCGAGTGTCCAAATTCCCGAGTGGTCAGGTTGAAAAAAATAAAGAAAAAAGACACGCTAAAGCCGTGAACTCCAACAAAAAATAAAACTTCCGCTTTCCCGATACCCGATAACTGGTTACGATAACCTTCCAGCGCTACAATCCGATCGGCGGAAGTTTTTCAACGCTCCGCTGCTTATGAATCACAGTAAGCCAAGTACCTTTTTCAACATCGAGATCGGTTACAAAATATTTGCTCTCGTCCTCTTTCCTGTCATATCCGACAGTCGCTCCCGGAGGGAGAACCACATGTTTGTCAATGATCGCATTCCTTACCAGGCATCTCTCCCCGATTTCAACATCATTTAGAAGGATGCTGTTGTGAACCGTGGCATAGCTGTGGACATGAACCGTATTGAAAAGAACGGAATTACTTACAGTGCATCCGGAAACAATGCATCCGTCGCAGACGATTGAATTAACGGCTTTTCCGATTCTCGGAAGCCCTGAGGCGCTGACTTCCTCGTTATGCACGAATTTCGCAGGCGGCAAGCTAAGATGATAATTGTAGACCGGCCATTTTGTGTTGTAGAGGTCAAGCTGCGGTTCGGGCATTCTCAAATCCATGTTGGCCCAGAAATATGACTGGAGGGTTCCGACGTCGCGCCAGTAATGCGAGGCATCCTTCTGTCCGGGAACGTTGTTAAGATAGAAGTTGTATGCGAACAGACGACCACTGCTGACAAGGGAAGGCAGTACGTCTTTTCCAAAGTCATGGGAGCTTGAGATATCTTTCGCATCTTTACGGAGAAGACCGAGAAGATCCCTTGAATTGAATGTGTAATTACCCATTGATACAAGGGCTTTTGTAGGATCCCCGGGCATGGGGGTGGGGTTCTCAGGCTTTTCCTGAAATCCGATAATCCTCCAGTCCTTGTCAACCTGCATTACGCCGAAACTCGATGCCTCCTCTATGGGAACGGGGATGGCTGAAATGGTGGCTATGGCATTCGAACTGCAGTGAAAATCAACCATCTGGCTTACATCCATCCTGTAGATATGGTCCCCACCGAACACTGCTACAATATCCGGTGCAAAATCTTCAATCAGGTGAATGCTCTGGTAAATGGCGTCAGCGGTCCCGATGAACCAGCGTTTGTCATCAGTTCTCATCTGGGCGGGAACGGGAATTATAAAACGGCCTTTGCCGTGAGTTCCAGATATGCTCCAACCGTTGATGATGTGTTCCATCAGGCTCTGCGAGCGAAACTGCGTAAGTACGAATACGCTATGTATTCCACTGTTGATAAAGTTACTGAGGACAAAATCGATGATCCTGTATTTCCCGCCGAACGGCACGGCCGGTTTGGCCCTTTCGACTGTCAGGGGATGAAGCCTCGAACCTTCTCCTCCTGCAAGTATCATTCCAAGTACTGAAACCTTCATTTTCAAACCTCTTTTTTGGGAAGTGATTTTTTTTGTATGGGAAAATACTCCCTTTAATTTCGATTTTCAAGGACACAACAGACGCAGGTCATAGTAAAAAAAGGGCTCTTTATCAAATCGAGAGATCCATATCTCCCGCAGTAGCACAGTCCGCCGTGGCGGATTGCCTGTGTTCGGTGTAGGGTTGTCGGTCTCGGACAATAGTAGCACAGACATTCCTGTCTGTGTTTCTTTCGGGCGTCTCGCCCGATTTTGCCGGAACTCCGCCTGAGGCGGACAAGTCCACCGTCAGCGCGAGTATTCCATCTTAAAATCAATCACCGCCACAATAATAGGTTCAATCAGTCCCGTCACTCACATTTCAAAATCAGTTCCAGGCGTATTTCTTGCACAGAGCACAATTGAGGTGGAGCACACTTGGGGTAAAGATGCCAAACTGTACATATAACCGACAAACGTTGCGAATTTCGAAACAACTCAGTTATATGGAATGGCCGAAAAGACTTTCACACGAAATTTATTTTGACGTGTTTTCCGCAAGCTCCGGCGTAGGCGGTGAGCATGAACAGTGAAAGGTTAGCACCCTTTTCAATCCTAGCAAGACTGGCTTGCGAAGTATGGAGTCTTTCGGCAAGCTGGGACTGCGTGAGTCCCGCCTTCTTCCGCGCTCCGTAGAGTTTTCCAGCAACTTCAAGCGCGATCTTCGCCCCCTCTACAGCCTCCTTGTTTTCTATGGAGGCTAAAAAAACCTTTCGAGATTCCGACTGTTTCTCATATTCCTTACTGAATCCATTTTTCAGTTCTCTGAGTTCATTTATCAAGGCAATGTCATATTTCTTTTTCATAGCATATTCTCCCTTCTCATGATTTTTAAAACTTTCCTTGCCTGTTCCATTTCTTTTGCCGGAATGTTCCTTGTCTTCTTCACATAGGCTCGTATGCCGTAAATGCGATCGTCTTCGCCGTAAGTGTAGAAAATCCTTATATTCCCCGCGCTTATGATGCGGATCGCAAAAAGCGAATCCTCTACTTTTTCTGCGAAAGGCATTTCGAGCCGTCCTTCAATTTCAAGCTTATCGACGATCAAAAAGTATTCCGCCCGGATTTCCCCGGACTGCCCGGACATAAATTCCGAAACCTGCTTAAGTTCAAGATATTTTTTCTTTCTCATATGGAACAATATATCATTAATAATATATTCCAAGCCCGTTTTAGCAAATGTATGTTTTTTCCCGCCGGAAAAAGAATAGTTCAATAATTGCTACTCCTGACACTGGAAAGTCCGGATAACTTTCAGCCTCATGTTTTTCAGTTCTGTGATACTGACTCAACAGTTTCACGCAGAACAAATATACGCAGGCCATAGTTATTGAAAAAGGCATTCTGGATTTTTTTCAGGATTGTTTTATCCTTATGTTTCTGATACGCAACCATCCAGCATGTCACGCCGTAGTTTCTTTACGAAGGCGGGCCATCCATCTTGTCAGGCCGAAGCATCTTAGCGAAGGCTGATCATCCAATCATCCATGGGACACTAGTGAATATGTTTTAATCAGTCCCATCACGCACATTTCAAAATCAGTTCCAGATATATTTCTTGCACTGAGTACAATAGTATAACCGTGTTCATCGGTAGGGTCATTCATGGTGGTTCTCCAGTCTTTTATGCATATCCGCCATGGAGAGGAGCGATTTCATCTGTGTGATGGCCATGCTGTTGAGTTGGACAATGCGCTGATTTTGTGGCAGTCCCTGATGGATCAGCATGGCATTAATGCTTTCAAGATTTGAGAGCACCACCAGCTGTTCTATGGTAGCATCGTCGCGGATATTGCCTTTTTCTTCGGGGTGGGCTTCACGCCATTCCCTGGCGGTCATGCCGAACAAGGCTACATTCAGCAGGTCTGCCTCGTTGGCGTACACAAAATTGATTTTTTCCTTTGGCAGTTCTGGTGGAATCAGATTTTCCTTGATGGCGTCGGTATGAATGCGATAGTTGATTTTCGCAAGCGTCCGCTGGAGGTTCCACCCAATAAGTTTCTGTTCCTGCTCTTTAAGCCGCTGAAACTCCTTGATGAGGTAGAGTTTAAAAATAGGGCTGATGGCCGAGCAGAACTCGAAGGCGATATCTTTGTGCGCATAGGTTCCCCCGTAACGGCCCGCTTTTACCGCAATGCCGATGGCAGCGGTTTTTTCGACCCACTGGCCCGGACTCAAAACAAAACTGGGTAATCCTGCACGCATTCTAAAGTGGTCGAATTCGACCACTTTAAAATCGGGATTGTTGAGTTGCTCCCATGTTCCAATGAATTCCAATGTGCCCCGGTTGCGAATCCAGTTTTTAATGATGTCCGCCGCCCGACCATCACCTTCTTTGGCGTTCGCAATGTCTGTAAGGCTGATGTAGTCACTCCCGCCTTGCTGATGAATGGTCACCAACGCCCCGTTTACGTCAATGGTTTGGTTCTTACTCATGATTGACGCTCTCATTTCTAATGTAACTGAATTCCGTTAGATTAAAACGGGGATTGTTGACACATTCCCATATCCCCATATCACTGGTGGTCATGGCTGTCTCCTGTAGGTAAAGTCTTTCATTATTCCCGGTTTTATGGCTTACGCCTAGTTTCACGAACTCCAGACATTCAGTTTAACTTTCATATGCTCAGAAGTTAATAATACTACATAAAAAATTCAAGACGGATACCCAAGAATAGGTTTTTAATCAATTCCAGCACGCACATTTCAAAATCAGTTCCAGGCGTATTTCTTGCACAGAACACTATTGAGGAGCTCCGGGAGAGACTGACCCAGAAATTCACAGGCTGCTAGAAGATTTTCATGATCAAGTTCCAAGTATTTCAATTTTTATCGCTCTTCCGAAACCTCTAGGGAACTGGTAGGGCAAACATTGCCCGAACGCATGCGGCGCCTTATCAATCAGGATGGAATCTCGTGACGGCGCTTCATAACCGGCGGCCCACATTTCGATGTCCGCATCCTGTGGATCAATGCCGCTGAAAATCACGCGGTAGAAAGCCTCTCCGCCATCCGCCACCCGCGCTGTAAAGAATTTTTGGTCTCTGTCAACGTCCGGCCAGCGGTTTGCTGCTTCGCCGTAGCCCGGCAGGTTCCAGGGGATTTCCGTTACCGGAATCGCATAACATGAACCTTCAGCCTTGGGATATCTTGAATTGAACAGCTGGATCTGAGCTTTTTCCGGATTGGGTGTTTTGATCCTGAACTGGAGCTCGAAATCCCGCATGCGATATGGAACTTTCATTGAGAAGTAAACCTTCAATGAATGCGCGGATACTTCTTTTCCGCCGAGCACGGCTTTCAACTCCGGCTCCTGGTAGGTTTGTTCGACATAGGGTCTGACTTTGTCATTTACGCAGAGCGATGCCGGAAAACGGTATTCGTATTTTCCGCCGTTTTGCTCCGTCATGTAAGAGTATGGGAAAACCGGTTTGATGTTTTTCCGGCTGAGGATCATGATTTTAACCTCATGCGCCAGCATGGTGATGCCGCTATCCGGATTCATGAATTCGTAATGAGGATAGAACTGGTAAACCGTTTTCACTTTAT
>CAZION010000203.1:0-10771 GCA_964540865.1 uncultured Victivallis sp. | reverse complement strand
GATACACGATAAAGGATATTTCCAGAAGTTCATAAATTCCGACAAGGAAGTAATCTTCGTCGGTGCGAATTTCAGCACGAAAACACGGAACATTGAATCGTGGAAGATTGAAGAAGAAGTGCCAGTCCATGCAAATAGTTGAATTGCAATTTGATACTCTTATAATATGCAGTTGGGTCAGTCGGTAAACCTCAGGCCCAGAGTTCGCCAGCTGACAAAATATGAGGCTGAAAATCATTCGGAATTTTCTTTTCCCGATCTATTCTCAGGTGGCACAAGTATCTGTAGGGCTTTGCCTGAAGCATCTTCTTGTCCGGGAGCATAGTCTTGTGTTCATGGGGATCGCGGAGTCACGCCCACGTATGAAGGATATCCTAGACAGGATTGAAAAAAGACGCTCTAAAATCATATGACTTTTACTTCTCTTCCAGCATTGTGGAGACATGGGAGAGGACGGTGGCTTCGGCTTCGGAGATATTGTCGGTTTTTATGAATCCCCCTGCGGCGAGTTCATGGCCTCCACCGTTAAGGACTCTTGCGATTTTCGCAACTGAATATTTCTTGTTTTTTGAACGCATGGATATTTTGAAACCATCGTCCTTCCTATAGAAGACAACAGCGATTTCAACTCCCTCAATCTGACGTATGGAATCAATGAGCATTTCGGTGTCTTTCTTGTCAACACCGTAGGTCTTCAGGATTTCATCGCTCAGATATGCCCAGGCGTAACGACCGTTACATGCGATCTTCACATGATTTAAAACCAGTTCAGCCGCCATTTTGATAAATCCGAGGGGCTGGGAAAAGAACATTGTGTTGATTATTCTCGGATAGTCGGCGCGGAGTGCCAGAAGTTCGGAGGCTGCATTGAACGTGGAGGGCTTTGTGTTGTCAAAACGAAAGCCGCCGGTGTCCATGACAATGCCGATTAGCAGGGCTGTCGCAGCTTCCTGCGAAATTCGCATTTTGCCGGAATCCATGAGCGCTCTGAAAATTATCTCTGCAGTTGCGGCGGATTCGGAATTAATGAAATTCGCCTTTCCGAAAAGCTTGTTGTCGGGATGGTGGTCGATATTCACAAGAGGGTAAGACGTGATTTTATCCTTTGTAGATTTGTCAATGCCAAGCCTGTCGGGAAGGGAAGTGTCGAGACACAGGATCCATGAGTATGAGCTCAGTTTTGGAGGCTTCCCGATTATTATCCCATCCGGGATAAATGAAGAGTAGCGTGTTGGAAGCTGTTCTGGGAGGAAGGCGCCGACCTTCTTCCCGTTATCACGAAGAACTGTGAAAAGCCCGAAAATTGAACCTAAGGCATCGCCGTCAGGCTTCTCATGAGTTAATAAAAGGAAATTGTCGTTTTGCTGTATGAATTTTCCAAGTTCCGCTGAGATATTAGATGTCATGGTTAAAATTTAATTAAAGGTTAAGGAATTTCAAAGTGACCAAAAGATTCCAAGTGGCCGAGTTTCCAAGTGCCCGAGTTATGAAGGAGAAAGACACAACTAGGGTTGTGAACAACATGTTCGATATCTGGTATTTTTCAAAACTTTGTGCCTCTGTGCCTCTGTAACTATTCTATAAGAGTTGCGGCCCTTGGCCGCCTAATTTAACGTATAGGAATTTTAAAGTTTTGAACATCCAACATTCAACTTTGAATCCGCCACGGCGGAAACATTGAATTAAAAACTGAATTCATTCGAAGTTGGAAGTTCGATGTTCAGTGTTCGATGTTCAAATTATTTAAAGTTGCGGCCCTTGGCCGCCTAATTTAAGGCTAATAGGTTCCGAGAGACCAAGTTTTAAGAAAAAACGATCTTGAAGATTAAGACACGCTAAAGCCGTGAACTCCAACAAATTCTTCCAGTCGTCAGCACTCGCTCTAATGTCAACTTACTGCCGATGAACAAAAATTCGCGGGTCAAATAGACCCGCGCTACTCTCTTATCTTAGCACACTGGTCACTGGTCACTGCATCCGGCTTTTTCTCCACCTTCTCCATATCGGAAATAATCTCTAGGACACGGTCGCCCTTCTGGATGGTTTCATCAATTACAAACTCGAGGACGGGTGTGTATTTGATTACAATATCCTTGGCTATTTTTGCCTGAAGATGATGCCGGTTGGCACTGAGGAAATGCAAAACCTTATCCTTGGTTGACTCCTTGGTTTTTCCAAGGATGCTTATAAATACTTTGGCATTTCTGAGATCCGGCGTGGTTTTTACGTCGCTCACTGTGACCAAGCAGTTCTCAATACGGAAATCCAACCTTTCCATAAGGTCGGCAATTTCCCTTTTAAGAAGCTCGTTTATCCTGTCCAGTCTGCTGTAATTTTTCATAATGTCGCTTTTTTGTATTCAATCTCATACGCCTGGATAATATCGCCTTCGTGGAAATCAAGGAAGTTGTCAAGCCGAATACCGCATTCGAGTCCTTGTCGGACCTCTTTGACATCATCCTGGAATCGACGGAGAGATTGTACGGCACCATTGAAAATAAGCTCGCTGTTCCGGTAGACCCTGGCCTTTGCTCCGACTCGTACGAGTCCCTTTTCAACCATGCAGCCGCAAACTTTAGGACCTTTTGAAATTTCAAAGATCTTTATTATTTTGGTTGTGCCAAGTTCTTTTTCGCGCTGATCCGGGGCTAGTTTTCCGGCAAGAGCATCCTTTAGATCTTCAATAAGCTCATAAATAATGCTGTAAAGTCGGATTTCAACCAGTTGTTTTTTTGCCAATGAATTGACGCCGGGATTTACGCGGACATGGAATCCCACGACAATTGCGCTCGAAGCCGCTGCAAGAAGAACATCGTTTTCAGTGATTGCTCCAATGCCTGAATGCAGGACATCGATCTGTATTTTTTCTGATGGGAATTTCTTAAGTGATTCGGCTATGGCTTCAACGGAACCCTGAACATCCGCCTTGATTATGATGGAAAGCGTCTGTTTCTGCCCTTTAACGAGGCGTTTCATAAGGTCTTCAAGGTTTGTGCCACCGATGCCTTGGGCTGTATTTTCAGCTTCTAGCCCGGTAGTTCTGCTTTCCGCTTCCCTTTCCTCCGCAATCTTTTTCGCCTCTTTTTCATTGCAGACGATAAAAGTGGCTCCGGCCGCAGGTGCGCCGGAAAGTCCGACTAGTTTTATGGGTGTGCTAGGGCCAGCGCTTTCAACCGGTTCACCCATCACGTTTATCATAGTTTTGACTTTGCCGTAGTATTTCCCGCAGAGGACACAATCACCTCTCTTGAGGCTTCCAGTTTGCACAAGCACGCTTGCAGTGGGACCGTGCCCCTGTTCAAGCTGGGCTTCCAGGACAACGCCCCTGGCGGCTCTTTTCGGATTGGCTTTGAGCTGCAGCATTTCCGCTTCAAGTATTATTCTGGAAAGAAGCTTGTCAATCCCATCTCCGGTTATGGCCGATACTCTGACAGCTCCGACTTCACCGCCCCACTCCTCGCTCATGAGCCCGTTCTGCTGCATCTGGCGAATGACCTTGTCGGCGTCAGCGCCAGGCAGATCCATTTTATTGATTGCGACAATAATCGGCACCGCTGCGGCTTTCGCATGATTGAGGGCTTCTATTGTCTGTGGCATAAAACCGTCATCAGCAGCCACCACAAGGATTGCGATATCTGTGGCTTTGGCGCCACGGGCGCGCATTGCCGTAAAAGCTTCATGTCCGGGAGTATCGATGAATGTTATGGTTTTCCCGTTGACATGTACTACGGAAGCTCCTATATGCTGTGTAATTCCGCCTGATTCCTTTGCGGCGACATTAGTTTTCCTTATTGCGTCCTGAAGGGAAGTCTTTCCATGGTCGACATGGCCGAGGAATGTGACAACCGGTGGTCTTTCGACCAAGTCTTCGGGTTTGTCCTTCTCTTCCATATTCTCTTCCGGAGTCGATGGCTTATGATCTTCCTGTTTACTGACATGTTCGTCTTTTTCGCGGCGGTCAACGACCAGCGATATTCCAAACTTCTTACATACTTTCTTAGCCACTTCAGGGTCGACAGTCTGGTTTATGCTCGCAAGAACATTGAAAGTGAGCATAGTCCCTATGATTTCATTGGGCTTCTTGCCGAGGGCCTCTGCGAGGTTTTTGACTATTATGGGGGATTTCAGGTGAATTTCATTTTTGGATTCCGATTCCTTTTCAATTTCAAGTCTTACCCTCTCCTTCTCCTCCTTGATTGAAACCTCTTTGAAATGATCATAGACAAAGTCAACAAGGTCAGGCTCAATATCGCTTGAAGCGGAACTGACCACCAAGCCCATTTCCTTGAGCTCATTAATCACCTTGCCGACAGGCATATTATATTTCTTTATAATATCCTTGACTTTAACTTTAGTTTTAACGCCCATTTAATTACTGTCCTGTATAAATTACTCTTTTATTGAATCCATATTTTTCAAAGCTTCCACAACTTTCTGAACATCGTCTTCTGAAAGTCCATCTATCTTTGACAAGTCTGCGACTTCTACGGATTTCAGGCTTTCCACCGAAAGGAATCCTCCGTTGACCAGTTTTTCGGCGATCGCCTTGTCGAGCTTGAGTGTGTCCGAAAGGGATGTTATGGTCTGTCCGAGCTTCTCCTCAAATGAAACTTCAACTACCGGCGCATCTGAATTTATGTTTATCTTCCAGCCGATGAGTTTTGATGTGAGTCTGACATTCTGTCCGCGTTTTCCAATTGCGAGTGAAAGCTGATCCGGAGCCACTTTTATGTTGATTGTCCTACCCACCTCGTCAATCTCCACTGTCTTAAGAGCCGCAGGCTGAAGCGCATTTGCCGCAAAAACTTTAACATCCTCGTCATAGCGGATGATATCAATCTTTTCCCCACCGAGCTCGGCGGTTATATTCTTGACCCTCATTCCGCGCATTCCCACGCAAGCCCCGATGGGGTCGACATGCGAATCTGAGCTGAAAACGGCTATTTTTGTCCTTGAGCCAGCTTCACGTGCTATGGCCTTGATCTGAACAATTCCGTCGTGGATTTCAGAAACTTCCCTTTCGAAAAGCCTGCGTATGAGTTCATCCGAAACCCTGCTCAGTATAAGGCTTGGACCGGCTCCTGAAGGGTCTATTTTCTTCAGAAGGGCATTGATGCGGTCTCCCTGCATATAGCTTTCACCGGGGATTTTCTCCTTGGGAGTCAGGACCCCTTCGGCCTTCTGCATGTCTACAATTATGTTTCCCGCCTCGAAACGCCTTACGATTCCGCTCACAATCTGGCCGACTCTGTCCTTGAACTCTTCAAGGACAATTTCCTTCTCGGCCTTGCGGAGCTGGTTCATTATTGTGTTTTTCGCATACTGGGCCGCTACCCTGCCGAAATTCTTCGGGGTCACCTCCCATTTGACGACATCGCCTAGTTTCGCATTGGGATAGCGTTCCTTTGCGACTGCAATTAGTATCTGATCGCATGTGGGGGTGCTCTCGACAATCTCGAGTTTCGCCCATGCTTTGATAAGCCCGGAAGCGCGGTCTATTTTAACTTCTACATCATTTGCAGGGTGAATACTCTTCTTGGAAGCTGAAAGTATTGCCTTCTCTATGGCATCGATAAGCACTTCCCTGCTTATCCCCCGCTCCTGTTCTATATAGTCTAATGTAGCTAATAGTTCATTATTCATTTCCGTGGCTCCTTATGTATTTGAAAACATCCATACAAAATAAAAGTGGGCATGCACCCACTCTGGCATAATTCATTCCGCTTTAAACTTATAATATAACAGTGCAGGGGGTTTATTTCAAGTGAAATGACGTTGAGCTGATGACGTTTTGCAGTAATTAAGAAGCCATAATTCAGAATCCAGAATGAAATCCGAACTAAAATCCGGCTCAATGCTTGATTTTTCTTTTTTATGTGACATTTTACTGCCCGTTACGCGTATTTTAGCGCGCTCATGACAAATCAGAATCAAGAAACGAAAGGTTTAAATCAATGCCGCATACGAAATCTGCTGTGAAAAGTGTAAAAAACAACGAATTGGCACGCATCAAGCACAAGGCCTGCAGGCGCTCCATTACAACTGCCGAAAAGAAATATAGGGAAACTGTCAAATCTGCAGATCTCAAAGACTCAAAGAAAGTTTGTTCCGAAATTTCCTCTCTGCTCGATAAGGCCGTAAAAGGTGGAACAATCCATAAGAACAAGGCTAACAGGAAGAAATCCCAGCTTGCAAAGCTTATCGCTGCTAATGCAAAAAAGTGATATTCTTCTCAATCTGAAAAACTACTAGACGTTCCGCTTTTTTACCTAAAAGTTAAAAAGCGGAACTTTTTTTTAACTCTAAACTTCTTATGAGTTATGGTACTATGATTGACTGTCATGCACATACTAATATGAGCTACTGCGCCGAGCCGAGCCTTACCCCTGAGATTTACGAAAAAGCCATCAAGACAGATACAGAAGTAGACGCCGTATACGTCACTGACCACGGAATGGCCGTATATTTCCCTGCCGAAATCGCCTGGAAGTGGGAATACATTTATGACAGCCGCATTTTCGACTCTCAGAGAGACTGGGGCAACAGCCGCCTCTCCGCCCACCTTGCGAACCTCGCAAAATTCGGGGACAGCAATATTTTTCCGGGTCTTGAGGTTGAAATGATGCATGACGGCCGGCTCACAATTGACGATTCGTTCAGAAACAGAATTGACCTCCTCATTGGAAGCGTCCATTACCTTAATCCAGGTACTGATGGAAACACCAAGGCCGTTCTCGACATATGGAAGAAACACACAAAACAGCTGCTTAACAGCGGCATAGATGTCCTCGGTCATCCGTTCAGATGGATATGCACCCAATTTCCCATATCAAAAGATATTGTGCGACAAATAGTCAGGGAAGCGAAAAATGCTGGTGTTGCCATGGAGCTTAACGGGCATTATGTGGTTGCGACGGATATTGACATGCTCCAGGCATGTGTTGAATTCGGAGTTCCCGTATCAATCGGCACAGACTCGCATACCGCAGCTGAAATCGGTGATTTTTCATATCATCTTGGAACAATTGACGCCGCGGGGCTAAGTCTTGCCAGCATCAGGCTTTTTACACCTGATGCGGACAGGGGCCATGACCCAAAGTAAACACAGCTGGAAAGTTCTGGAGTTCAGAGTTTTTAGAGGTTCCATAAAACTTGAAACCTAAAACCTAATACTTGTATTTATATCTATGGACTTAAACATACACAGGATTGAAAATATTCACATTGAGCCGCCGAGGAAGGATATTCTTGCAAGGCTTAAGTACAATGTCCATAAAACAAAACTGAACGAAAAGAGCGCTGCCCTCTTCGAGAAAACACTGGGTTTTGCGGTCTCGCTTTGCCAATGCAGGGGTGTTTACAGGTTTCTGGACATAGAGGAGAAATCCGACAGGAAGGTGGTTCTTTCCGGGGGAATAGTCTTTGAAAGCGTAAGTCTTGCAAAGCTCCTTAAAAACAGTTCCAAGGCTGTGATGATGGCCACAACAGTCGGCGCTGAAATCACATGTGAGACAAACATGCTCATCGAAAAGAACCGGGCATCCGAGGCTATTGTCGTCGATGCCGCCGCTTCAGAAATAGCCGACGAGGTAATGAATAAAATCAACCTGCTATGCGCTAACCTCGCAAAAAAGGAAGGGTTTAATTTGACAAAGATGCGCTTCAGTCCAGGATTCGGTGATCTTTCGTTGGAGAATCAGAAGCAGTTTTTCAAAGCGCTTGAACTGGAGAAGATCGGGCTGAGCCTCACGGATAGCCTGATGATCGTGCCTGAAAAATCAGTCACCGCCATCGTAGGAGTGGAGTAAGACCGAGTCTGCGATTGCAAAATTCGCGCCCGCAAACAGTGTTGCATTTCTCCGATTCCATACTATAATTGAAGCCATATTTTATTTTCAAAGGAACACCTTTTTAATATGACAAAAAAAATGGAATTTATAAATTTCCACAGGCCTGCGATCGGCAGTGAGGAAATAAAGGAAGTGACGGACTGTCTGAAATCCGGCTGGCTCACGACCGGTATGCGGACAAAACAGTTTGAAACCGAATTTGCGAAATACACAGGTGCGAAATTCGCAGTTGCGTTGAATTCCTGCACTGCGGCCCTGCACCTCGCCCTAGAAGCTCTTGGATTGAAGGCGGGGGAGTTGGTTCTTGTGCCGACAATGACATTTGCTGCGACTGCCGAGGTTGTAAGATACTTCAACGCCATTCCCGTTCTTGTGGACTGCCATGAAAATGACTTCAATATTGATTTTTTCAAGGCTGAAAAAATCATCAAAGATATAAACGCCGGAAGAAAAGTTTCAGGAGTGCCGAAAAAGCATGGGAGCCTAAGGGGCATAATTCCGGTTCATTTCGGAGGACATCCGGTCGATGTTGCAGAAGCCCTCAGGCTTAAGAAAAAATACAATTTGTTTATTGTTGAAGACTGCGCCCACTGCTGTCCGGCGTACTACAGGGATTCCTCAGGCAAGATGAAGATGGCCGGCAGAGGAGCCGACATAGCCTGCTACTCCTTCTATGCGAACAAGACCATCACCACCGGCGAGGGGGGCATGGCAACTACAGACAATGAAAAATGGGCGGATAGGATGAGGGTAATGTCGCTCCACGGCATCAGCAGGGACGCATGGAAGCGATTTACAAAATCAGGGTCATGGTTTTACGAAATACTGGAACCCGGGTTCAAATATAATCTTACCGACATAGCCTCGGCTATCGGGATACATCAGCTCAGGAAGGCTGACAAGTTCATGAAGGAAAGGAAAAAGATTGCGGATTATTACGGATCAAGACTGAAAGGCGTTCCAGGTCTTGCACTTCCTTCTCAGAAAAACGGGTTTCTACATTCATGGCATCTCTATGAAATCAGAGTTGACAGCAATGTCACCGGAATCCACAGGAATGAAGTGATTGAAAAGCTTAAGGAGAACAACATAGGTTCAAGCGTTCATTACATCCCCCTTCATCTCCATCCCTATTATAGGGAGAAATACGGTTTGAAAAAAGGTGATTTCCCGAACGCCGAGAAACTTTATGATCAGTGTCTCTCCCTGCCGATATTCCCGGGACTTAAAAAATCTGAACTTGACCGGATCTGCGTGACATTGAAAAAAGTTTTGGGAGGGGAATAGTTTGCCGAAGTCAAGGAAAAACATGACCGCAATTGTCTGGATGAACAGCCAGCTTGAAGAAGTTGTGGAGAAACTTTTTCCGGCAAAGACGTTTTTTGTCTTTATCACTTCCGCGTTCACGGTCGCACTCGCATTCCTCATGGCATTCTACCTGCGTTTCGAATTCCAGTTCCCTGCAAGCGAGATAGTCTCCCTGCAGCGGGCCCTTCCGATCGTTGTCCTGGTGAAGCTGATAGTTTTTTACCTGTTCAAAATCTATAGCGGTATGTGGCGGTATGTGAGCATACATGACCTTATGCAGATATTTTTGGCGAATTTGGTCTCTTCGGCAATACTTTTCATAGTCATAATGACATGGCGCCAGGAATATTTCATCGGATTTTCCAGATCGGTGCTTGTCCTTGATTTCCTGATCTGCTTCTTCGCCATTTCCGGCAAAAGGGTGCTGAGCAGGATAATACGGGAGGCCGCATCAAAGGGCAAGAGGGACGATGTCATAAAAACGCTGGTGATCGGTTCATCCGCCTCATGCAACAGCGTAATTCAGACATTTTCATCCGGATGGGGAAGCAGGCAGATAATGGGCATAATTGACAATGACACTAACCAAGGTGTATCAATCAGGGGTGTGTCTGTCCTGGGCGACCTTGACAGGACCGGATACTACGCAAGAAAATTGAAGATTTCAGAAATCCTTCTTCTGCCGCCATATTCGAATCCGAGTACAATCCGCGAAATAATGAACCAGCTTGACGAGGAAAATGCAACCTGCACCCTGAGGATGGTCCCTGCATATGCCGATATTGCGGCAGGCAAGATAAATGTCTCCCACTTGAAAAACGTTGAAATCGAGGACCTCCTCGGCAGGAAACCGGTAAATATCGACAGGACGGAAGTCGCCGAATTCGTGAGAGGCAAAAAAATAATGGTCACTGGCGCCGGTGGCAGTATCGGATCGGAACTGTGCCGACAGCTTTCAGCGTACGCTCCGGAATGCCTCGTACTTTTTGAATTTTCAGAATTCAACCTATATGAAATAAGCAGGAAACTTCGGAAATCGCATCCTGATCTGAAAATTGTCAGCATCATTGGTGATGTGCGTTCAAATGAGAATGTATCAAAGGCCATCAGCGAAAATAAAGTGGAAATAGTATATCATGCCGGGGCCTACAAACATGTCCCTCTCATGGAGGAAAACCCGCAGATGGCGCTAGGGACCAACATTATCGGATCGTCCGTCCTGTTCGAGGAATGTGAAAAGAACAATGTGAAGAGGATGGTCATGATCTCGACAGACAAGGCGATCTGCCCTACGAGCATAATGGGCGCGACAAAGAGGGTGGCCGAACGTCTCTGCCTTGAACGTCCCCACAAATCAACGGAGTTCATAGTCGTTCGTTTTGGAAATGTCCTTGACAGCAGCGGTAGCGTAATACCTCTCTTCAAGCAGCAGATCAAGGAAGGAGGCCCGGTTACTGTCACCTCAAAAGATGTTGTCCGCTATTTCATGTCAATTCCGGAAGCGGTCGATCTCGTCCTGCAGGCCGGCACAATTGGAAATGACCGCGACATCATGGTTCTTGAAATGGGCGAACAGGTGAAAATCTACGACATGGCCAGGAAACTCATCGAGC
>CAZION010000202.1:0-10790 GCA_964540865.1 uncultured Victivallis sp. | reverse complement strand
CAACGCGAACAGAAGTAGAAATAAAATCTTAAACTTAACAGTTTTCATTTTTCGCTCATTGTTAATGACTCATATGTTGAATAAAGATTCAGGCAAATACGATTTTTCCGAAATCCTCCGGACGGTGGAAATTGAGTTTCTTGACCGGTTCCCATGATGCCCAGTGTTTATGGCTGGTGTGATCCCCGCACTTGTAGAAATTAGCGCACCAGATTTGACCGGATACCGGAAGTGCCAACCCGTGAGTTTGAACAAATATCTCGAAAGGGATGAAAAAACCTATCCGCCATATGGTCGGTTCGGTGATTTCAGGCTCCACGACGCTGGGCATCGTGTGAAAAATCCGAAATCCGGAAATATCCTCCGGCGCAAGTCTGCGGGAATCATTGAGGCCTCCCCGCTCGCAACTGTGGTCAATCATATGGTGATATACCAAAAGCGTACCCCCGCAATTCATCTCGAAGTTCAAATATCCTTTCCCGCACGGAGGTCCAACAAAAAATTCAACACAGCTGTCACGGCAGACCGATGACTGGAATTCAGTAGCGACCGACCGAACATAGCGATCATGCACTTGGAACATGCCGTAAATCCCGACATCATCATGCAGCAGCCTACACTGAACCAGAGGTTTGTGATTTGAACCTTCGGGTCGAAAATTTCCGACAGTCAAAGTCTCTGCCGCAGTCCATACCGGACTCCTCCATTCAGCATCCAGACTAGCAGACGAATCAATCTTATTCACCATATAACTCATTTTTATTTCTTTTCCTCATAAAAGTCAAATTTACACCGTACGCTAGTTTTTCTGTTTACTTGTTTTCCTCTTTATCGTTTCATCTTCCGGTCTCACGTTTCAGTGCCCCATAGTATTTTCTCATCTATGCTCGTTGAGAAAACTCGTTCGACACGTGTCATAAAATATATAATTACCACAAGCATTAAATTCGTAAGCACATTTTTGAGCGCGCTGCATATCCCGAACTATGCCGCCCTTGACCCAGCACCAAAATATACATGTCAAAAGAGACAAAGGAAGCAGAAGAAGTCCAAACCATTTAAATGCGAACATCGCCTGCTTGTGGTACATCCACAACATCATTACCGGAACACCCGCCACAGACAGGATCATTAGCCTAATCCCACCTTCTTACCCTGTCGATAAACAGTCCGGCGCTCTCATCGTATTCTATTCTTTCACATTTCAAGTTAGAATATCTCCCGAATTCGACTGCACTCGTTTCACCGGAAAACCCGGCGAATATTCTCAATGGATGCTTTCACCATCATAGGTGCCGCATTTCCATCATAGTAAGTGTCGAACACTTCGTAATCGCCTTCCTGATATGATTCAGGCGTCGGCATGTAGCCTTCGGCCTCCAATGTGTTGGAGAGTTCGGCGACAAGCGTGATTTTCGCCGGAGAACCTTTTTTGACGGCAACGCCTATTTCGTGAAAAGCCTCCACTGGAAAAGACGTTATCGCATTGTCATTTATCCTGATCGTCTGCAGTTCGGCCTTGACGGTGCCCGGCCATTTGCGGCCATAGAAATTTTTCGCGCCTTCCAGTATGAGGGAAGCGAAGAACAGCTCCATCTCGGTACGTTCAAGCCTTTTGGCGCTGATCTTCTGTGAACTTTTCCGCATCGCTTTCACTTTTCTTTCCGCCGCAGCATATGCGCCTCTGGCTTTTTGAAGTGATACGGGATATGACGTCCTGGTGGGAAAATCAACGTAGCCCGTATGACTCCTCAGCACTACAGTTCCGTCCATGTTTATGGATTTTAAAGCGGAAACAACTGCACGTCCCACATTGCCGCCGATTCTTTCCGCCTCAGCCCAGGTGCGGGTGGGGATTTTGGCGCTAACCGCCGAAAGACCGGCGCTGTAACCGGGGTTGATGTCTCCCGACGCGCCCTGAATGAAGATCGTCACGACATTCTCGCCGATGGTATTTTTTATGGCACAGTCAGCAAAGTGAGGCCAATCCTTGGTGATCAACCTGTTATCCGCACCGAGCACCGTGCAATGGCAGGCATAATTGTAAATGACCGCCTTCACGCGCTTGTTTTCGTCGGTGATTACGACTATTCCGATTTCCGGGTCGACCGGCATTCCGCCGTAATCAAGATAGCGCCGGTTCTTCCCGCACTCGGCAACCGTGGTTGAACCGAAACCGACGTGGCCGGGTGAACAGTCCGCATCAGCTGCGATGACGCATTCAATGCATGATTTTATCAGAATATCCTTATAAGCACCTGTTACCAGCGGTGCGGAATGAGTATGGGTCGCATGGACGAGTATGTTGGTTTCCGGAATTCCAGTCGCCTTCGCAGCCCCTTTACGGATGGCTGCAGTGCATTCAGCATTAATCAATACCACCGAGACGCTCATTATCGCAACTTTGCAATCAGCGGTCGCAAACACCACGCAACTGGCGTAAAGCCGGTCATGAACACCATTGCTGTCACGCGGTCTGTAACCGTGAAGACTCGTTGAGAAATCAGGAGTGATGTCCTTAACCGCCAACCCGACCAATAATTTCTGTTTTTTGATCAATTTCATAATCCGTACCCTTTTTTCAGTTTGAACCGTTGCTTAATTCATCGGCGACAATTCTTGCAAGTTCAGGATGTTTAAAGAAAGTCTCTGCAAAAGCAAACATTCTCCATCAATGTTTTCCCATCAGGAGCACTGACTACATTAATCTGCGGAGATGTTTTATCCCCTCCCGACATGTTAAAGCAGAAGAAAAATCCGATCGCCAATGTGAAAAGTTTTCTCATAAAAAATATTCCTCGAAAAATCATGGCGTTGAGGTATTCGTATCGAAAAGATTAGCTGCGATAATGTAGTTCCGAATGGTGTCGGCGTTCACTTCGGCAAAACCGGCTTCCAACATTAAGTCCTCCATAATTCAAATAGAAAATCTATGCAATATAATAGAACGCCAATCGAATAAAGTGAATAGCACATTTGGGGAATTTGTTGACACATCTGGTGAAAAAAACCTTGTATGATTCTCAATTCCAATCATTTCCCCGCCAGGCTACTCGATGATAATCGTTGCAACTGCATATTCAGCACTTTCACTTTTCCAGGTTGCAAGATTTGTGTAAAAAGAAAAATCTATATTCATTGATGCCCAGGGTGACATAACAGTATTTCCATTTGCCCAGATGAAGGCAATATTTTTATATCTTTTGTTGCAGCGGCAATTAGAAATTTCGAACCTTCTTCAACCTTAATCGACTCATTGTTGGCTTTTATTGTTCCAGCTCCTTTTGAAACCACGCATATGCCTACTTTTCCATTCAACGGTAAAGACGAATCTCCTGAAACAATTACTCTGTATTCGCTGAAACAGTCTGTTTGAGCGCCCCCTATGAGAAGTTCCTGAAGTATATCTTTCTGGTTATAGACCAGAGATGGCTTTATGCGGCATTCCGCATGGAGTCTTTCTATTGGCATCGGAGTATAGTCGAAAATTTCCATTGCAAAATCAGGATTTCGCCCCATGAATCTGGCCTGAGGCGGAACTACTATACCCTCTCGTTCAAATTCACATCGCACAACAAGATCTGTTGGCTCCATGACTTCCATAACAAGCAGTCCTTCTCCTATAGCATGAGGCAAACCGCCCGGAACAAGCCACACTTCCCCTTTATGCACAGGTATTTTATCAAAACAGGCATCCATTGCTTCTATATCTTGTTCAAAAACGATTCTCTTCCACTCATCAGGGGTTGGAGGCCGCTGAAAACCTAGTCTTATGTAAGGCGCACAGCCGGCCCTGTTTCCCAGTATGACATACGTCTCAAGCTTTCCCCAACGTGAATTCAGATGTTCTTGAGCGAAGCTGGCTGTTGGATGCGCCTGCACATGAAGACGCATTGATGAGTCCAGCAGCTTAACAAGAAAGCCAAGATCTGTTCCTAAACTCTTGAAATGATTCTCTCCAAGATAATGTTCAGGGTGCGCAGCAAACATTTCTTTCAAAAAAACATTCTGTCCGGTTCCATCAGTAACGCGTGCAAGTCCCTCGCCGGAGATTTCCGGAAGACCGGGATTCTTTGCCTGTGTTGTTGACGCAATCCAGTCTTCCGGTTTATTACCGTCTTCAGGAACCGCCAAGCCGCTGATAACATCCAGCTGCGCTCCACCCCTGTAATTGCGTCTTACTCTATTTTCAGAGAGTTCAAGAATATAATATTTTCTAAACATAATTAAGGACCTTCACTCGACATTGAAATCCATACTAGCAATATTCCAACCGTAAATCCTCACACGCGCCGGGAAATCAAAGCTTTCCCCATTCATCGCATTTATAAGCCTTTCTTCATGTGGAGGAATCGAAAATGAATTATCCTTAAGGGGAATTGCGATGTCTGTTTTTAACGGAATAATTTCTACACAAATGAAAAAAGCCAATTGCCCGGTAATATTCTTTATTTCTATTCCTTCTTGAGTTACTTTCACTTCCAGTTTTGCTTCAGGCATTTTTCGAAGATCAGAGTAGAATATTCCATTCTTAAGATAACTTGAAACTTCATCCCTGTTGGAAGTTCGGGGTCTGATCTCCATAGGATTTGAGACAGCTTTCTGATAATAATCCTTGATGACGATCTCGATTTCATTCTCAGCTTCCTGGTTTAAAACACTGCATGGGATGTCATAGAATCTGGCCTTCAATTTGGGTAAGGAGATTGGATCGCTGTAAAACATGTATTCGGAATCAGGATCTATTTCTATAGAGCTTTTTTCTTGTCCATGAGGAATAAAACACCAGGAATCAACATCCAGACTGATGCCCTTGAAATCATGAGATCCTATTTTATATCCATTTACATGAACTTCATCGCTTGACTCAAATCCAGGTGTAAAAAACTCCAATTCCATATTCCTCAATTGCTCAGGGATGATAAATTTCTTCTTATATCTGACTTGAATATCATCCTGACATTTCTTTTCAGTTCCACTCTGGTTCTCAAGATCGGCGGATTTCCCATGCTTCAATATGACAAACTCGAAGCTTGGATTTTTGATATCCATGTCATTTCCCGGTAAAGTCAACGCGGTCCCGTTTTCCCTCAACCAGCTGCCGCCAAGGTCTATTTTAGCAGAAGGCTCTTTATTGTTGGAAACCGCAATCCAGTAGAGATTTTCATGTATAATATTATTTCCATTAAATAATTCAACTTTTACAAAAAGTGTGCGTTTTGCCATATCGCAAGGGATCCTGTAATCCAGAGTCCCTATCTTCACCGCTCCATTTTCAGGCAAATCCAGTGTATACTCCCTGTCAAAAAGAATTTTCATATCCGTCGTGAAAATCTTTATTCTAGCCGAAACATCCCCCATGCTTGAAAGATCATTTACCGCATAGATATCAGCGTTGAAAACCTCGTCGGGATTCCATAAGTATTTCTGAATATCAACAGAAACAATCACTGGCTTTGACGAGTTGACATAATAATAGTATGCCGGTTTGGGCACACCCCACATGTCAACAATCTCCCTATGCATGCATGGCCACGGAACATTGAACTGCCAGTTCAGGTTGCCGGAACATTTGAACATCCTGGTGCGGCAGTATTCCATATTTATCCTGGAAATATTGGCGTGCCATAGATAATTGGCATACATGGCGTGCTCATAGTCATCGTTGCTGTCATACTCATTTGCGAAAATGATAAATTCACATGGCACTCCAAAAAAATTCCGCCACATCTTTTCGTCTATTGGCCAGCGTTTCTCCTCAGGCATCATTTTTTCAAAAGATGACAGCATCGGGGCGCTTCTTCCAGTGGCAACTTCGCTGCGCATCAGAGTGACGCGTTTATCATCATAAAGTATATCCAGGTATTTGTTTCTAGTCACAAATGCTGTCGTAATCAAACCGCCGTGCCGGTCGCCTTTGTAGGGCGACCCCCTACGGAACTCTCTCTGAGAATCAATTCGGGTTACAGCTTCCGCAATCTTGTCCACAAGGATTTTGTTTTCAGAATTATCTGGCTCATATTCGTTTCCGCCGGAATAATGAACAAGGCTGGCACGGTTTATAAGTCTCTTGACTGTATCTTCAACACAGCGGATAAAAGCCTCATGATTCATTCCAGGATAGTTTCCGCAGGCAAGCCAGAATTCTTGCCAGCACACAATCCCATACCTGTCACAGATATCATAAAAATCATCGGTTTCAGCCAGACTTCCGCCCCAGACCCGCATGAAGTTCAATCCGCCTGCGGCAAAAAGGGAAAGCTGTCTTTCATAACGCCACCGTTCCAAGCGAAGCATGGAATCAAGCATTACCCAATTGCTGCCTTTCATGAATACCTTCCATCCATTGACAACAAGCGTCCATTTATACATTTCCCCGACCATCGACCATGGGCGTTCAGTTGACCCGCAAGTTTCAATTACCCATTTCTCATCTTCATTCCTGTCCCATGCAAATTCCCTTATTCCAAAAATCTCATCATGCTTCTGGACTTCATGCCCGCAAGAAGCGATAACACTTTTTATTCTGTGAAGCTCGGGCTTCCCAAGGCCGTTTGGCCACCAAAGCCTTGCGTTTTTAATATTTAGAGTTTTTGAAATTGTCTTAACTTGATTTGCTTTTATCGAACCTTTGATATTTCTGTTAATTATACAACCTTCAAATGTTTCCCCGGATATATCGAAGTTTATTTCAATTTTCCGCGTGCTTCCCGATGAATTTTTAATATCCCATTCAAGCTGCACCTGCGCATCCGCGCAAGGAGAGTCAAAACCATTTCTATTTTTCGAAGCCACAGATAAAGTCTTTACTCTGAAAGACTCAAGAAAAAGCTCATTCCTTAAAACGATTTTAACTGGACGCCATATGCCAACACACACCATATGGGGACACCAATTCCAGCGATACATATTCTGCGCAACAGGTCCCTGGGTGCGAATGTTGATCCCGGTTTTTTCATCGCAAACCCCTTCCTGCGCTCTAATCCTCAAAGAGAGTCTATTATTCTCCCCAATATCATTCAGATATTCAGTGACATCAAATTCATCGATTCGAAACATTCCCTCGATCCGCCCGATTGCCGCACCGTTAATCCATACCTCAGCACGATAGGTGATTCCTTCAAATCTTATAAGTATTCTCTGCTGTTTATCGTGGACAGGTGTTTCAAAATCCTTGAAAAACCACCATTCTTTCTTTTCTATCCATGCTATATCATTGGCATTGTAACCAATATATGGATCGGGAATTTGTTCAGCATTAAAAAGCGCAGTTTGAACAGACGCAGGAACCGATGTCCTCAAGAATTCATTAATATTATAATCAGCGGAATATGCTCGTTCAGCAAACCCTAGATTATGCTCAAAATCTTTTATGGCCCAATTTTCTTTAAGTTCTGTTAAAGTCCTGTTCATAATATGCAAAATCTTTATGTTATAGAATAGTATAAGCGGTTTTTGTTATTGCAGGCTGGCTCTGCAGTTTTTCAGAACATTAGAATGACTGATGCCATGCCCTTGAAACTGGAGACTGTCACGGTTTCCGTTGACGGATCATAGGAGCCACCTTCACATGCGACAGCTTTCAATCCTTCAGGATGCGGCAGTCGGATTGCGACTTTCGCAGGCAATCTGCCGGACTCCAGTTTGATTTCAGCTTTTATAAATTTCTTTTTCAGATCGGATTTGGCCTTGAACCGGATCGGACCGAAATAGGATTTGACTCCATCCAATGCAATCTTTTTACCGTCATCAAGCCAGTGGCGCGGAATGGCCTTGAGCATTGAAAGGGTATCGCCCTCCTCCAGATAAAGCATCCACCTGGTCTGCATCATGAACCACGCTTCCTCGTGAGTCTTATGCTGGCTGGCGTGATAATAATGCTCCCAGAAGGTGTAGGTCTGCCTGTCCTGCAGCCCGGAAAGCTGGTTGTAATAGGTTTTCAGATATTCCTTCACTTCCCCTCTTTTCAGGTGTGCAAAATCGTGGCGGCAGTAATACGGCTGACTCAGTCCCGCGTTTTCCTTGGTCATCAGCTGGTTGGTCTTCAGAAGCATCCACGCTCCGCTTTCCTCAGGAGTAAGGATTTCGCAGATCACAAGCCACATCGGGCCTATAAGCGCATCACGACCACTGAATGTGCCGTGGGTCCACCATCGCCCGCCATCAGCGTGAAAACACAAGCCGCCATTGTATTCCGTCCAAGGCGGCGGCATCGGAGCCCATGAACCATCACCGATTGGAACAACAGGAGCTTTCGCCAGAGACCGATAATATGCGTCCCTGATATCCTCTTTGAATTGTTCAACTTCCCCGCTCAGCTTCTTCCCCTCTGACGGATCTATGACAGAAAGGATTTCCGCAGCCCTGGCAAGGCCTATATATGAAATTCCGTTCAGCATGAATGAATGGAAGAAGTCCTCTGGATCGGCCACTTTGCCGTCCAGCAGGCCGTAGCAT
This sequence comes from uncultured Victivallis sp., assembly GCA_964540865.1. Classification (GTDB taxonomy): domain Bacteria; phylum Verrucomicrobiota; class Lentisphaeria; order Victivallales; family GWF2-50-93; genus GWF2-50-93. Next base: position 2,333 of record CAZION010000202.1, on the reverse strand, counting down.
CCGTTCTTCCGGCATTCTTCTGTCTTGTTACGTTCCCTCCAGTTGAGCAGGTATTCGCAGGATTTCATCATTTTTGGTTTGACCCGTTGCGCCCAATCAATGTCGCGGGTGTAGCGGAAATGTTCACCCATAGTCCACAGGACTGGACCGGTCTCAAGCTGATATCCGGCGAAGTTCTGGATGAATCCGTCCGGGCGTTGGCGTTCCAGGAAGAAATCTATGGATCTCTCGGCAAGCTTGTGCCATCCGACGCTGTCATAATATTGAATGATAGGCGCACTTTCCGAACCGATGGGTGAATACCAGCCGACAGTCGCCAGCGCCGGGCCCTCATCCTGAAGTCCTAAAGTTGCGATATCACAATGCAATATACCGGCTTTCATGGATTCATTGATCACTTTCTCAGGGATTTCAAACTTCGCCGATGTCTCAAGCTGTTCCCTCCAATATTTCCGGCAGTCATTCAGGCTCTTTTCAAAATCCAGTTGCAGTAGCGCCCCTGCCCTTTCCTCGGAAACGGGTTGATGCGGGATTATGAAGTCGATGTCCACCGATTGTCCAGGATTCAACAGGATTGACATTTCCTCTTCTGGCATAGGGCTGCCGCCCACCCGGTTGACACAGTAAACCGTACCGTCTTTCAATTTGGAAAATCCGTTCAGGACGCTAGTGCAGGTTCCAGGGCTCTTTATCCAGGCGTAAGAGGGAACTTTACCATTGTTGACAGCATGGATTCTGAAGACACAGACGACCTCCTCGTCGCAGCCCTTTGTCTCTTTCTCTATGAGATCCTTAACCTTTTGTTTTTCCGTTTCGTCCATGCCGTCTATTCCCGGATTTTTAGTCCAAGTCGATGTGAGCATGTTGCCGCCCGTGTTGGCGAAAGAAGCCAGCCACTGTGAACCGCGAACATTTTTCCTCTTCAGTTCTGAGCGTTCCAGTGTTGCGAAGGCAGTGACATTATAATCAACATCACCCTCTTTTTGCGTAGATCTCAGTATGGGCAGGCATCCATCTTCAAGCCAGCGTTTGATATTCCTGCGGCATGCCGAGCCGGGCCCCATGTAGAAGTTCACCTTTAAATCACTGGCTCCAGTTTCAGACGTTTTCTGCCCGTAGGAATGATATGCTGGAGCAACCTGTCCCCAGGATCCAACACCCTCATGATATCCGACGTAGAAAATCCGCATGTCCCGTCCAAGCCCCAGCCAGGTCGGACAGTATTGGTCAAGATTGGCTGCTGCAGCCTTCTCGTAGCTTTCCTCGGGCTCAGATTCATAGCGGTCGAAATCGGACTCCAGTTTCCTGGACGCGATTTCACCTGCGACATCCGCATAATCACGCCTGTCCACCGCGACTGTTGCGGCCACGCCGTACTCAGGGATGTAGACAGGGCATTCCGACGATATGTCGCGCAGGAAGAAAGAAAACGGATTTTTCTCCGTCAACACATTTATCATTGTCGGGGATGCCCCTATTTTCACGGAGAATTCGCCGAGGGTTATTTCCAACCTGCCGCCGGATGCAATCTGAAAATCATTTCCGGAAGCTTTGCCTTTTCCATTTACGGACAGTTTTTCCAAAGTGCCATTGATGACATTGATTTTTCCTTTAACCTTCTTTGCTGCAAACAAAACTGCGATTTTCATATGACTCCTTCTTTATTGCATTACAATTTCATGTATAATTTAATTTTTGTAAATTAAATTATTCTACAATCAAATGCTGAATAATGGAATTGATATAAATGCATAATACATGTACAATAATGCAAATAAGATTATCTCCTTCGTCAACTGCCGGGCATGCAGGGTCGGCAGAAGAAAGAACGCGTTGAGAAATCAGGGGTGATGTCCTTAACCGCCAACCCGACCAATAATTTGTGTTTTTTGATCAATTTCACACCCGTCCCACAGCGGGCGGGGTGACTGTAGGCTAATAGCCTGTAGGTAAATAGGTTGCAATCCAAAAGAGTGGATTTAAAAATGCAAAATGACTTGTGTCAAAACCTAACAGCCTTCAGTCTATACAGCTATCAACCTTGGCATCCTGTGGGATGCCTTTGGATCAATCTCATAATCCGTACCATTTTTTCATCTTCGTAAGATCCTTATACATATCTGATTGAATTTTAAATTACTCCTGCTTAGTTATAGTTATAAGAGAGCATTCACACCCGTCCCATAGCGGACGGGGAGACTGTAGGCTAATAGGCTGTAGGCAAATAGGTTGCAATCCAAAAGAGTGGATTTAAAAATGTAAAATGACTTGTGTCAAGACCTAACAGCCTTCAGTCTATACAGCTATCAACCTTGGCATCCTGTGGGATGCCT
>CAZION010000201.1:0-11024 GCA_964540865.1 uncultured Victivallis sp. | reverse complement strand
GATCATCGCCACCGGCTTGCTCCATGAAAGGGCATTATCCTTGCTGAGCATAATAAAAGGAATACAGTCCTTATTTGATGTTTTCTTGAGGTACACAACAGCAAGTGATTTGTTCTTCAGTTCAAGAAGGCTCACACTCATCACATTAAATGCGTTTTCGGGAGTGCTCAGGAGAATTTTAGGTTCGCTCCAGGTTATGCCGCCGTCATGAGACCGGCGTTCCATCAGGTTTGCCTTGTCATGGTCTTCACCGCCTGCAAAATCAGTATAAACCATGTACAGTGAACCATCCTTCAACGATGCCACGGAGCCTTCCCCCGAACGCAATCTGTCGACAGAATGGTCATTTAAAATTTCTTCATGAACGATGAAGGGTTCAATTTTCTTGTCCATTTATAATCTCCTATTGTTTTTATTTTACGTTTCCATCATCTGATTTTTAATAGCGAAGTTCGCATGTAATTGCAAATCGTCCCTGTTGAATTAATTGCTTAAGTTGGAGTTCAAGCTTCAGCTTGCATAAACTATTAATTGCAAAGACAAACTAAAGTTTGAACTCCAACTGTGTAATTCGCAAAACATCGATTCCCGTATTTATGTGTTTCTCTAAGCGTTCTCTGCGCCTTACTTAGCGTCCTTTGCGGTTAAATCTTGTTTTGTATTGGTCCATTGTCAATGCCCCATTCAAATATTCGCCCCATTTTGGCGGATGATTTCACGGTATGAGTAGTATGAGTCTTTCGGTGTACGTTTCTGAGTTTTGTGGTCGACATGGACCAGACCATAACGCTGGGTGAAGCCAGCCTTCCACTCGAAGTCGTCAATAATCGACCAGTGGAAATATCCGCGGATGTCGACTCCTGCGTCGATTGCCTTGCGAAGTTCGCAAAGATACAATTGCATCTGGTTGACCCGGCTCGCATCATGAATTTTCCCGTCAATTCCGGGAAACTCTGAGTCACAAATCCCGCTTTCGAGCATGATGATCGGCAACTTGTAGCGTTCGTAATAGAAGGCGGGAATCCAGCGCATGGTTTTGGGTGTCAATGGCCAGCCAGCCGCAGCGCGAGGCGCATTAATCGGCGGGTCAACTAGTTCCATGCCTCCATTGTCCAATGCCCGGCAGGTGTAGGAGAAATAGATGTTGGTGCCGAAATAGTCGATCTTCTGCGAAATTGTCTCCATATCGGAGGGATCGAATTTAGGCAGCTCCTTACCCCAATACTTGTACCAACTGTCAGGGTAGTTTCCAAATATCATGGGATCCGCCCAACCAGCGATCGAGCGGAATCTTTCACATTCAAAGTTTTTCTTCCGGGCCGCTTCAATATCCGCCGGATTATTTTCATCGGCGGGGATATAGCTCCAGCCGGTAATCGCCGCCCCTATTTGGGTTTTGGCATCACCGTGCTGACGCAGGATTTTGACTGCTGCGCCGTGGCAGAGCAGGGCATGATGCCAGGCGTAGAGGACATCGTGATTAGGCAATTTCCATCCTGGGGCATGGTTGCCCATCATATATCCGCAACAGATGTAATTGATGGGTTCGTTAACCGTCACCCAGTTTTTCACTTTCCTGGAAAACCGTTTGGCAACCACCTCCACATATTTTTCAAAATACCTGACGATTTCCCGGTTCACGTAACCGCCTTTGAGTTGCAAGGCGTATGGCATGTCCCAATGGTAGAGCGTCACGTAAGGTGTGATTTTATTCGCTAACAGTTCATCGAACAGCCTATCGTAAAAAGCCAGTCCTTCTTCGGATGGTGTTTCGCCGTCCGGCATGATCCGCGCCCAGGAAATGGACATGCGATACGCTTTTACGCCCAAACCAACCATCAGTTGGACGTCTTCCGGGTAACGGTGATAGTGGTCGCTGGAGACCGCTCCACTGCTTTTGTCGGAAATTGCATCGGGCTGCTGACAGAACTTATCCCAAATTGATATGACACCGCTGTCGCCTCCGAAGTTTCCTTCAATCTGATAGCTTGCGGTGGCGACACCCCAGATAAAGTCTTTTGGAAATCCCATAAAAATTCTCCTTGTTATGTTTGATTATACTAGTGACCATTTGTTGACAGGCGCAGGTTCCCTTTTAATCCATTTCCCGTTTGTGAAATCAGGGAAGGCGACTGGCATGCTGCCTAGGGCTATTGACTGCTCTGACAGGCATGAAACGCTCATCCATGCAGCACAGTCATAAACATCAATCGGTGTTGCGATCCTGTTCCGGACAGCGTCAAGGAAGGCTTTTATCGCTAAACAATCCGCACCGCCATGCCCGCCTACAGCGTTATCCTTATATTCTTTCCAGATGGGATGTTCGTATTTATCGAAATAACTTTCTACAGAATCCCATTTATGGGTTTTATACGGGTTGCCTGCCGGATCAATTTCCTCAATACTCGGACTGACTCCGTCAATATAGATGCCTTTGGTGTCCTCAAGCCAGATTCCTTTCGTGCCCTGAACTCTACAGTTTCTTGAGTACGGCCGCGGAAGTGAGACGCTGTGGTTCAGAGTGATTGTCTCTCCGCCTGCGCATTTTATTACCGTAGTTACGACATCTCCCTTGTTGAAGACAATATCGCCATATTTTGTTCCGCTCCCGTAATGTTTCTGCGCTGTCAGACTGTTGCCGCGTGATTTCGAGGCGGTGGATGTGAGGCTCAAAAAACGGTTGCCCCTGTTTATGCCTAAAATCTTTGCGATCGGGCCGAGCGCATGAGTCGGATAGAGGTCGCAGTTACGATACCGATTATGAATGGTTCTTTCAAATCCTGTCTCCAGTCCTGATACAATGCCATTGCGGAGGTCATGCTCATAGCCTCCGGAGCAATGGACAAGCTCGCCGAACAGACCCTGTCTAACCATATTTAAGATCATCATTTCTGTTCTGGCATAGCAGATGTTTTCAAGCATCATGCAGGAGCAGCCATTCTGCTCCGAAGCATGGACAAGTTGCCAGAGTTCCTCTGTAGATGAGGCACCACCTACTTCAATAGCGGCATATTTGCCCGCCTTCATGGCATCTGCAGCGATAGGCAGATGCGCATTCCATGAAGTCGGAATCATGACTGCCTCTATATCGGGACGCTTCAAGAGTTCTTTGTAATCCTTGTAAACATCCGGCATGCTTTTGCCGTTCGCGGCAAATATGCCTTTCATTTTTGCTATGGCCTTATCCGACAGATCACAGAGTGCGGATATTTCGACGCCTCCGAGCGAAAACAGAGATACAAGCAGTACTTCTGTCCGCGGCCCCAAGCCTATGATGCCGATTTTTACAATTCTTTCATTTTTCATTTATTTCCCCTATAAATTTATTTCTATGTTTTTAGTCTCTACTTCGTCATGGGATATTCCATGTTCCACATTAGGTATCCCCGAAAATCAAGACACGCTTCCGCCTTCGCTAAGATGCTTCCTACTTCGCCAAGGCTACGAAGGACAGGACGGCGAACAAGAAAGCTGTGAACTCCAACTAATTCTTTCAGTCGTCGGTCGTTAGTCTACAGTCGTCAGTATTCTTATTCTAAAACTCCGATTCTCCGATTCATTCTTGCCAACGTCCAACGACTATCGACTGACGACTGTTTTTTCCTCACACCCTTAAGCTTCCGGTGGCCAGCCAGTCGAAAAAGCCAACCAGTTCTCCGATGTTTTTTATCTTGACATCAAGTTCGGGTATGGAATCTATTTTGCCGTCCAGCAATTCCTGGATGCGCTGGGCAGTCTCCTTGTATCGCACCGTCATGGCGCCAAGCCGGATTTGGACAACTTCCATTCCGAACGGTTTGTTCCGGCGGAGCCATTGGCGGCGAAATGCCTTCTGCAACTCGTCCACCGCCGCGAGAATAACAGGGACTTCAGATTGTGAAAGTCGAAGCAGTTCTGCGCGGTCCTTATTGGCATAAGCTTTAACAAGTGCGTTCCGGAATTCAATTTTTTTGATGAACAGGTCGCAGATGTTCCAAGCGTATCCAATGTCTCCGGCAGCAGCGTCAGCAAGCGCAGGTGTAAGTTGCTTTCGCATCGTCCGCAGTTTCTCCAGTACAAGTGTCCAGCATTCGGGATCGGCCGCACGATATTCGGCCCACGCAATTCCAAGCAGCGGATCGTCCCACATCATTGAAGAGGCCTTCACCTCGGGCTTGTCCTTGCCGAGTTTCATCTGCAGTCCAGCTGGAATCAACTGCGTGAGATAATCGCCCCCGCAGACTGCGGCAAACAAGGGTGCTATTTTTTTCTCGGTGCCGCTCCCGCCAAACGCGAGGTCGGCCCCCCAGGTCAACCCTGCAAGAGAAGAATCAAATTCACAATAGCCTCCGCCATCACCCCACATGGTGAATAGAAATTCATTCACCTTTTCCTTGCGGCAGGCGTTCAAGCATGGGACAACGGTGGAAACAGTCTGTTCGTGGTCATACCAGAAGCGGGCCCAGGTCCAAATCCCGGATGCCATTACAGGTTCGCCGCCTAGCTCGCGGTGACGCCGGATCCATTCCGAATAGAATTCCTCGTCCTTGCTGCAATAGTCCCAATAGACCAATTCTACCGATCTCGGTATTTGGGATTTGACCTCATCTGGAATGACTGAGTTACGGTCATAATAATCATATTTCGGGTTGCTCATCTTGAAATACATGTCGGACCAGATCATCGGTTTCATGCCTTGTTTCTCGCAAATGCCGCAGACTTTTTTGAGGTGCCGGTTGAAGATGTCGAACTGGCGTTCATATCCGTGTTTGTCCATGAATTTGCCACGTCCGAGCGCGTGAGACTCGTCCATACCAACATGGATCCTCCGGGAACCGAGGGACTCCGACCAGAATCTTATCATCTTTTCAATCAGCGTATAAGTTTTTTCCTCGTCGACCAGCATGATGTGCTCCGTGTCCATGACGCTGCTGTAGCTGCCCCACTTGAGGGTCTGTTCCATATGCCCGAGCGTCTGGATGCAGGCGACCATCTCAATTCCGAGAGTTTTGGCGTATTCGTCCAGCTCCCTGATTTCTCCTGCAGTGTAGGCGCCGCGCATGTAACCGAAGTAAGGTTCATCGGGAAGCTCATATGTGTTTTCAGTATATAGCATCACCATGTTGTAACCGAGCAGGGACAGCCTCCGCATCCATTTTTTCAGGTGGGTAACTGTCATTACGGCATTGCGTGAACAGTCGAGCATGATCCCGAAAGTGCTGAAAGTGGTTTCCTCTTCCGCTTCAAGTCCCGCCATGGCATGCGCCACACCGCGCAATCCGGCCGGCATTGTTCCATATTCGATTGCAATCCCATTTTCATTGCGGCTGACTTTTAGTCGGGCTGTTTCGCCAGTCCTGCGGAATGTCAGCTTCAATCCGGAACCTGATTCATTCAGCGGATATTCTTCTGCCAGCGTTGACAGAGCGGAATGCAGCTCCTGCGGTGTTTCGGCGCGGTTCCATGACAACGTTTCATTTTTCTTGATATTCATTTTATTTTAGCAACTCCATAATATAAATAATTATTTTTAACCGCGAAGTTCGCAAAGTAAATCGCAAAGTTCGCAGAGATAATTGCAAAATCATATCTTGTGAACTGCTTGATTAAGTTGGAGTACAAGCTTCAGCTTGCATAAACTATCAATTACAAAGACAAACTAAAGTTTGAACTCCAACTGTGTCATTCGCGAAACTATGTTCCTCTTGTTTTTGCACTCATTTTTCTCGGCGTTCTCCGCGTCTTCCTTAGCGCTCTTTGCGGTTAAATCCTGTTATCTCCCGTAATTGGACATTCAGTGTTCGATGTTCATTTATTATCCGAGCCGTTTGGACAATGTCTTCACTTCGAGCTGCCAGTCAGAAAATTCTTTCTTTGACAGCAACTTTCCGGATGGATGCACCAGCGATTTGATCTGCAGGTCGCATTCGGTCAGCGCCGCCATCAGGCTGACATCACCCCAGCGCAATATTCCCGGAACGAAAATGCTGAACCTATGAACCGGAGGCGCATTGTCCACCACATATGTTGAAAGTAGGTTGATTGCGGTTACTCCGGCGAAATTCTTGTCGAGAACTGCGGCAGCCAACACGGCAAGGCCCGTATCTCCGGTGCCTTTCAGAACATTCATCCCTGTCGGTATATCCAATCCCTCATCGCCGAAACCAAGCAGTTCCACTTTGTCGGGAGAGAAGTGTTTTTCGACCGTTGCGCGGACAGCGGACAAGTCCCTGACCCAGTCGCCAAGCATGGTCCGGCCCAGCCAGATGCTTGCACGAGCACCGTAAAGGTTTATCTGGTCGTCAACATGTTCCCAGCGGGTCTCGCCGATGCCGCGCAAATCAACCAGGCAAAGGGCCTTCCCATCCTTGAGGACATCCTGTGCCGCCGCCTGTTTCAGGCATGCGTCTTTTCCGTCAGGATGTGCGGCTATGACAACGGACGTGAATTTCTTATCTGGAATCAACATGGTGCATGGGATAAGGATGCCGGGTTCAGATTCGACTGCGAACTTCGCAAATCTCTGCCCTTTTTCCTCTCCTGACACGACCTCGCTGCAGCGTAAGAAGTCAGGTCCTGCGGGGACACGGAGAATCTTTCCGAGCTCTTCTGTTTTCCGGTTACGGTCCAGTCTTGCAAGACCCAGAAACTCCTTTTTAGCCGACAGCGTACGCAGAGACACGTATTCAGTGAGTGATTTAACTTCCTTCGGACGGGTTTTGCCGGGGAAGCACATCAGGTCTTTTTCCGGGAGTTCCTTGTATTCAGGTATGGCGCACGGCAAAGCCGAACCTTCGCCTTTGAGCCAGTGCTTGAACCATCCGAGCGAGTGTTGCAGCATTTCCGGATGATATCCGTGGGTCTGATCGATTATCTGATATGAGACTTTGTTTTCCGCGCCGTAGAGGGAATATATCTTCCTGGTGTCGGCGTAGGCGCGAAGCATTTCCTCCGGTAGGAACGCCAGAAGTTTTTCCCTGTGCGCTGTCAGTATGAGCAACGGGTTAGGGGCGATCAGGCCCAGGACGCCCCATTCCTCCGTGATCTGTAGTCCGCCTGGAAGAGTTTCGCACCAGCAGTTTCCGGTGGTTACATAGGATTCGAACGTACCGGCGGACACAACAGGTACGGAGGCTTTCACCCGCGGGTCAAGCGCGGAAATCCACATTGTCTGATTTCCGCCGCCGCTTGCCCCGGTCACCCCGATCCTTTCCCCGTCCACATAGTCGAGGGACTGGAGCAGATCAATCGCCCGCATATTATCGTAGACCTGCGCACCCAGGAATGTTTCCCCTATCGACAGTAATGGAACACCTGCACGGCCATGGTGCTCGAATTCGCCGGGAACAGTTCCCCTCTCTCCCGCGCCGATTGCATCTACGGTGAGAACGACGAATCCCTCCTTTGCAAGCACATGTCCCTTGTCTGCGACCCTCTTGTGGATCTTCCCCTCCGGGTTATGCCCGTGGACATGCAGTATGGCCGGGAACGGCCCTTTTGCCTCCGGAACGAACAGGTTTGCCGTCACACGCAGGCTAGGGCGGCTCTGATAAGTCAGTTTAACTATGCGGTATCCGTCCATCTTTAACGTGCCGTGTTCCCGGACGTGAAGCTCTGATTTAACCGGAAACACACCGGCAGTCTCGAGAAGCTGCTGTCGCAGTGCCTGGCGTTTCTTATTCCATTCTGCGAGAAGGGCAGGGGGTTGATGCAGTTGATGCAAGAGGCGCGCCTCCTGACGCAAGTTCTCCTTCAGTATTTTTCCGCCTGATTCAGTCCATACATTGGTGTTGAGATCAAAATTGTTTATAGACTTTGTTGACATGTTGATTGTTCCTTTATTTTTTTGAATATCCATCCTTTCTCCTTTACTCGAACCCCACTCCTTCACCTCCATTGACCGGCGCATCTTTATCGACCGCCTTGGATGTGTACACTTTCAAGTTGCTGATCTTAACGGTTGCATTATTTACATAAAAACCTAACTGCTCATGCACTTCGCCTAAAATGGGTTTCGCTTCCGGATAAGCGGCTACAACTTTGCCGTCCAACGTGTGCCTGACGTTGATCCCGTCATATTCGGCGACGAACGCGTGCGTTTTTCCGGGTTCAATGACAACTTGCGAAAATCGCAGCGGTTTACCCTTTCTGATTATGGTGCTCGCACTGTTGTCTTTAATTCCGAACTGCAGCTGATATCCTGTAGCCTGTCCTTTCAGTCCGGCATGGATGAAAGGGTTGATTGTCGACACTAAATTACTGGGCGTGACCACGGCATCGAATGTGACTTTCTGAAGTCCGGGGAATTTCCGTGTTGACATCAGTGTTCCTTCGCCGGTAGAGATCAGGGATCCGTTTTCAACTGTCCACTTGCCTGTCAGTGCTTTCCAATCCGGCCCCAATTCGGATCGTTGGAAGTCATCAGAGAAAGCAAGTTCCCATTTTGCAGGGAGCAGTTTAATATTTACTTCTTTCTGCGCATCGAGGAGCTCTTCCGAAGGCGGTCCGAAATAATCCTGCATGCTGCCCTGATAGCCAGGACCCCTCATGAAACTGCAAATATTGCTGAAAGGCAAGGCCCACTGTTCCGCCTGTTTGGCAATCTGTTCAATGGCCTGCCAGTTTGCATTCGCCTCCTTCACCTCAGCCTCCACGTTTTTTCCGTTGCTCTCGCGGATCTTAGTCATTATCGGGATTGTCCTGACAAGGAGGCGCGTGAAATCGAAACCTGCGCGGACATATGCCACGCGGCGCCGGTATAGATCGGAATCCGCGACTTTCGCCTCGGCCTGTTTCAACACGGCATCAGTCTGTTCCATCCATTCCTCAGAGTAGATCCGCGCAAAAATAGCCGGCAGCTTGTAGCGACTCGAAGAACCGCGCTTGAATTCCGGGTCCGAAACAATCGCATCCCGCGCATCTTCCATGCGTGTCCAGTATGTCTCAAGCTCTCCGGAGGCGGGACCGAAAGCCCGCTTGTAATAATCCTTCATGACGGCGGCGCCGTCCTGGTAAGGATCGTATGTAAGTTGCGCCATGAGATAATACTGAGGACCCTGAGTCGACCAGACGCCCCTCACGACATCCACTTCGATTCCGATGCACTTGTTGTCGGCAAGGAAGCGGAAGTCCTCAATTGTTTTCTTCATCGCAACTTCGGGGAAACCCCATACTCCGCCTGCCCAGTACCAGAGGTTCGGCCGGTAGAACATGAGCGTTGCCTTTTCCGCCCATTTCTGCCAATCTTTTTTAGCAGCTTCACGGTTTGCCTCGTCTGTCAAGGGGAAATGCCCGACATGGGAGACGGCGATATTCTTTTCCAAGGGCTCGGCCACGGGGGGCGCACCATAGGCTGCATAGGCTGCAACACCAACATAAACATCCCTGTCCGGAAAGCGTTCTTTCAGGCCGCGGGCTAGCATGTTCCAGAATTTGACGTGCCGTTCTGTCAAGGAGCTTTGGTTTCCGTCTTTCGGTGCGTCAGGATGATCCCATGCGCGGCATTTCTCGCAGGTGCAATGCCAGGGCCCGTCATTGGGAGTTGCGCTTATTATGCGCAGGGACGGATCCGCTTTTAACTTTTCTTCCGTATTGTCAAGCCACTGTTTCCAGACTCCGGGATTGGAAATGCACAGTTTCACAGTGGAACCTTCTTTCGGAGGAGTTCTCTTCCCGTTGGCCTGAAGTGCAAAGTACTCCGGATGCGTCTCATGGTATTTGTCCCACCAGTCGGTGAAGGCGTGTCCGTTCTGGGCATCATAAGAATATAAAAGGAGCCGCTGGTGCAGATGCCAGTCCCTCGGCTGGCGCGGCCAGAAATGCCTTTTGAGGAAGACCGGGTGAAACCTGTATTCGAACGGTGCCAGCGCAATCGTGTCGCGTTTGATGATGTCCTCGCCGAGCGGACTCGGCCACAGCCAGCGCACATCCAACTTTTTCTCGATGAAGGTATAGACTGCGTTTGCAGTCCCGAATTCCATCTGCTTGTCGCCGATCTTCAGATCCCTGCCTATGATTACGACATCCTGTCCATTGCATGCAAGCAGGATTTCTTCGGGATACTGGAAATTTAATTTCAAATCCGGGAAGACTTTTTCAAGGTCAGGCTGGGCACCTACCCAGATGGCGTGCGCAGGTGCGTTCGTGGAATCATTGAGGATGACATTAACCTTCGCCCCGCTTATTTTCTGGATGTACGACGCCAGCTCCGTTACAGCATCCAGCGTTTCCTTAGGCGCGTCCTTATCCACGGAAATGGGCAGCACGCTCACCTTGTTGTCCACCAGCAGCAGCTCAGCGGGGTTTGCCTCACTCCAAAGAGACGTACCCGAAATTAAAATCATCGCCGTCAATAATATTCTTTTCATTCTGGCCTTCATTGTATCATATTTTTCATTCAACTCCTGCGGCGTCGCGGAATGTCTTTGACGGCGGGCCCATGTAATCATCCAGTTGCCTTGACTCATGATACCATTTCTGTAGTCTCACTACAAACGCATCCGGCTTTTTGCAAAGCTCTGTGCGCTTCTCGCAGAGTTCAATTGCCTTTTTAAGATTAAGGTCCAGCTGTTTTTTGTCTTCCGGGGTATCAGTTCCCCTATTGTGCCTTACTTGCGACATTGTCGTTATTATTTCCACATCCAGTTTGACCGACCTTGAGACAAGTTCATCTATTCTCTTGTAAAAAGCATCACGCTTTCCACATAGTTCAATCGCATTTTTCACTGCTGCTGCATCTGTACCCTTGCTTTCCCTGACTTTCGCCATCTCATTCATTATCCCCACCTGGAGTCTTGTAAAATCATAACCGGAACGGATGAAGGCTACCCGTTGCGAATATTTAATGTCATGGAGATCTGCAACCTTGGCTTCCGCCTTTTTGATGCATTCCTCTGCAGAGTTCAAAATATCGTCGGTATATATTTCGCGGCATACCCCTATCAACTCTTTTGTGGCTCCGGCTGAAAGTTTTATTTTTTCCGCTATTCCGTTGTGAGCTTTCTCCATGATGTCGAAATATTGTTCGATTTCAGCGGAAGCGTTTC
>CAZION010000200.1:0-11056 GCA_964540865.1 uncultured Victivallis sp. | reverse complement strand
TCTATGCCCACGGGTTCGAATGCCCGCTTTTTCAGCTCAGGCTCCTTGGGTTCAGCAAACAATATTTCCGCGTCAACGAGAAGGTGCTCATGGGGCAACGTTGTCCCAAGCTCATCTGGATGAACCAAGCCCAAAACGGTTTGTGCCTTTTTAATGGATTCTTTCTTTGTATCAGACATCTCCCTACTCTTCTTCCTATGTTGCGTTTCCTATAACTCTTTTTCAACTTTTCCCAGCCCAGCTTCACAAATAATCCTCCGCATGCGGACTCGCTCCAGTTGCAAGGCAAATAATAAAAATGGTGCTAAGAGCCGTCCCTACTGCACCGGGGCTGAGACGAGTCCAAATTTTGCCGTTTTCGCATAAGCTGTGGCACCGACGTATGGGTTAAGATTGTCATTCCATAAGCCACTTAAACTATCTGCAACGCCATCAATGCCGATTGGTTCTGCATGCCCGTCGAAAAACCAGGTGTTTGCACGTCCACTGTGGCGAAAATGAGGAAGCCCTTCCGTAGAGGGAACATGTTGATACACAGTCGCCAGTTGCTGGCCATTCGCGTCTATCGAGTCAACCAGCCCCATGAACCGATCTGGACTTTTCAATCTCGGCAGCCTTTGAAAATATAACCTGCCGACACCAGGAACTAACACGTTGTCAGCAACTGACATGGAAATACCGTAGGAGTAAGTTGGTGTGGGATCTGGATAAACATCAGTAGGCGGAGCCATCCCACAACGAAACTGGGTGACAGCTTTAATATAACCGAGATGTTTCCCGCATAAATTTAGGGGGGCGACGCCTGGTTCCTCTGTGGAATCATAATATGCACCCCAGCCATAGTTGCCGTCAGTCAGCAGTACATATTCATTGAAATCCTGCGCGTACATTAGGAACCCGCCTAGCCCGTTTTGTTTGAGGTTGTTTATGCAGGTTAAGGCTTTGGCCATATTCTTGGCCTTACTCAGGGCCGGGAGCAGCATTCCCGCCAGAATTGCGATGATCGCAATCACAACCAAAAGTTCGATTAAAGTGAACCATCTAACCCTTAACGAGTTGCGGATTATCGGATTCACCTCATCGACCAAACTGTGCATGCGGATTTCCCTCACACAGCTTTCCCCCTGTTCTTCTTCGCGTGGCATTCGTTTAGTTTTTGAGAAAGTCCGGGACATACAGCAGCCCCCTTTCATAAAAGAATTTATAGTGATTAATCGGTCTGGTTTTATTTCTTCTGTGATTCAAGATTTTCCAAAAGTGCCTCGAAGTCCGGTTTCATTCCGTTGTTCAGGGCCACTCCTTTTCGGCAGATTTCGATGCCCTTTTCAATGTTTCCGGTGTTCTTATATGCATTTGCCAGTCCCCAGTAAGCGCCGCTTTGGCCCGTGAAATCCGGCTGTGCGAGCAATTTTTCAAAGGCGGCACTTGCCTCAGGAAATTTCTGCTGCTGCACAAAGAGATTCGCCTCCAGAAGGCCGACTCCGGATTTAAGCTCCTTGTCCAGATTGGGAACCGCAGCTAATTGTTTGCAGGCGGCGCTTGCCTCGTCAAATTTCTTCATTGGGCCAAGCAAATTCACCTTGCGGTATACAGCCTCATATTGTAGCCATACAGGAAGATTTTCCGTCTTGAGCGCTTCGTCGTATTTTCCGAGAGCTTCAATCAAAAGGTTTCCGTCACGGAGATTATCGCCCAAATTTACCAGGGCCCATGCGCGGGATGCCGCATCTATCTTTTCATTTTTTATCAGTTTATCCCACGCTTCTTTCGCCTTCTCTTTTTCTCCAGCGCGCTGATAGGCGTCGGCGAGGCCGAATCCGGCGGCGACTATCTTGTCCGGAGCTTCAGCTTTGGCGGCGGCATCCGAGAAGGCCGTGACCGCAGCTGTGAAATCATTTTTCCCGATTGCAGATTTCCCTGCGGAAATGGCTTCATCATAAGAGTCAAATGCGCCACAAACCAATCCGGTAAATCCTGCTACCAACGCCAACATAGTCTTTTTCATTTCATAATCCCTTTCTTTTTTTACGTTGTTTTAAACTCAAACAATTCATCTTGTTAAAAGATTGTATATCTTTCAAAACTCCTTCAAGACCGCCTATACCCATAACATCCATAAACCAGAACATGCTATCTCGTGTTAGCTTTATTATACTCAACCTATATCTGCTTGTCAAGATTGATTGCTGAAAAATTATATAAAAATACTCAAGTGAACTCGTTTACCGATTCCGATAGCCGCTTCGCTGATTGCGATACATAGTCTACTGAACTCCTGGCAGGGAAATTATGAACAATAAGCTGCATCAGGTCATAAACATACCACCATTTACATCAATGGTACTGCCGGTTATGTATCTTGCAAGATCCGATACCAGAAAGACAATTACATCCGCAACCTCCTCCGGTGTTCCGATCCGTTTGAGCGGAATTGTCTCCGGATCACAGCGCAAAATTCCCCGGGTCATGGCCGTGTCTATGCTGCCTGGCGCCACTGCATTCACATTGATGTTGAAAGGTCCCGCCGCCTTAGCCAGGGACATAGTCATGGTAATCACAGCTCCCTTGGAGGTTGCATAATTGATCCCTGTCGAAATGCCCCCCACTCTTCCGGCGAGGGAGGACACGTTGACGATTTTCCCTGTTCTTCTTGGCTTCATTAGGCGCAAGGCTTCCCTGGCACAAAGGTAGGATCCCTTAACATTAACCCCCATTACCCGATCCCATTCATTTTCACCGATATCTTCGATGGCGGCAACAGAACATATCCCTGCGCAATTAACCAAAATGTCCGGAGTACCGTATTGTGCAAGTACCAGGGAGAAAAGTGCCTCCACATCCTTTGAAGAGGATACATCGACCTTGCAGGGCGTACATTGGCATCCTGTTTTCTCATGAATGCGAAGCGCCGTTCCGGCGGCCTTTTCCAAATCAATATCTGCAATGACAAGTCCTTCCGCCCCATGTTCTGCCATTTTCAGAGCCGTTGCGGCTCCGATACCGTCAGCAGCTCCTGTGACAACCGCAATCTTTTTATCAATCAATCCCATGGTGAACCTTCCTTTATCTTTAAAACCGTATTTTATATTAGGCGGCTAAAAGCTGCAATTTTGTTTTAGCTTATATGTTTTAGAAAAATGTCCATGTCAATATCCAAGCGTTATACCGCCATCTATATTAAGAGTTATGCCGGTTATGAATCCGGAGTCATCTTCGCATGCTAGGAAAAGGGCGGCTTTTCCGCATTCCTCAATCGTTCCGATACGTCCCACCGGATGCTGGCCATAAATGTATTTTCGGGCCACATCAGGATCTTTCTGCTGGCCAAACCAGTCTTCGACGAGGGGTGTCTGAATCCATCCGGGACAGATTACATTCACGCGGATACCGTCCCCCGCGAAGTCAATGGCCATGCCTCTGCTCATGGAGATCTGGCCGCCCTTGGTCGCGCTATAGGCTCCCGCATTTGGCTGTCCCACAAGGCCAACCATGCTACTGATATTGATGATGTTGCCCCTCGTTTTTCTCAGGTGCGGGATGGCATACTTGCTGCACAGGAAGGTGCTGAACAGATTCGTGTTGATTATGAATTGCCATTCTTCTTCGGAAGTCTTCTCCACATTCTTGGAAATGTGATAGCCGGCATTGTTGACCATCACATCCAGACGGCCAAAAGCCTGGACAGTCGTGTTTATCATCTTCTGAACCGACTCGGAGCTGGAAACATCGGCCTTGACGAATATGGCGCGGCCATCCTTTTCGCCCAGCTCCTGCGCAACAGGCCGTCCTTCCTCTTCGTGCCGTGACACCACGGCCACCCTGGCGCCCTCCTGCGAAAATACACGGGCTATGCCCAGTCCTATGCCTTTGCTTGATCCAGTTACGATTGCCACTTTGTCTTTCAGTTTCATTCTTCACATCCTTTAAAGTTTTATATTTTATAGATTATTTTTGCATTTTCCCTATATATTTTCATCTGTTCATCTTTTGAACAGCCTTCAATAGCCCAGTCAAGAGCTTCTATCCAGACTGGGTAATTTGCCGCTAGCGTGGCCACAGGCCAATCCCCGCCAAACATCACACGATCAAAACCAAAACTTCCGACGACATGATCTATGTAGGGCTTCAGATCTTCCTTTGACCATTTGTTGTGATCCGCCTCGGTCACCATTCCGGAGATTTTACAAAAGACGTTGGGAATTTTCGACAGCATCCTGATTTCGCTCTTCCAGGGTTCAAGAATGCGATTCCTTATACCCGGCTTGCCTATGTGGTCGAGTATGAATACCGTGTCGGGGCACTGCATGATCATTTTAATCGTATTTGCCATTTGGAGATGCGAGATGCAAATATCGAAACTGAAATTGTACTCGGAAAGGATTTGAATCCCTTTTATAAAATTAGGCCTGAGACAGAATTCGGGATCAGCTTCAGACTGGATCAGCCGTCTGATGCCTTTGATGAGTGGGTTTGACTTCAGACGGTCGAGATATGTGCGCGAATCATCTCCATTTTCCATTGGCGCCCAAGGTATTATCGCTTTTATTCTGGGCTCTGCGGATGCCAGTTCAGTGGCCCACTCCGCTTCGGCAAGCGCCTGGGAAAATTCGGCTTCGGATTGCATAAATACCATAGATTCAATGTTAAATCCCGCTGTTGCCTGTCTGAACTCTTCAGGAAGGAACGTGCTATTTATTGCTGGAAAATCCTGAAGCCACAGGTATTTGAACTTGCACGTGTCCCATAGATGAACATGTGCATCTATGATTGGAAATTCAGGCATATGTATCTCCTGTTATCATCATCTTTCACCTTTTACGCAATGCGGACTTTCTTATTTCATTGACTGCATCGCCAACCGTGGGAATGCAGAGACTTTCAATCCGTTTCGATACCGGAAGCGGAATGTCGGGGGCATTTAGAGCGGCAGGCGGTCCGTCGAAGCAGTCGAAATATTCTTTCATCGCCCGGCTTATGATCTTGCCCCCTATGGAATTGGATGTTGGCGCCTGTTCAAGGACGACAAGCATTCCTGTTTTTTCGAGAGAGCATCCGATTGTTTCCATGTCGAGTCCGGCATCGTCCACGCTGCGCAAATCAATGACCTCGGAGGAAATTCCTTCCGCCGCGAGAATCGAAGCCGCCTCGTTTCCAAGTTTTGACATATATCCATAGGTCACCACGGTCACATCTTTCCCCCCTCGCAGAATCTTTGCACGTCCCGGTTCTATAAAATGATCCGGTGCCCCATGCGGTATTTTTCCCTTGTCCGCATAAAATTCGTGATGTTCCACTATCAGAGTTGGGCTCCTGAGCTTCATTGCCGTATTGAAGAGTCCGATGTAGTCAAACGGATTTGTCGGAACAAAAATCCTCCATCCTGGGAAAAGCGAAAAAAGCGCCACAGGATCCATGCTGTGCTGTGCGCCATAGCCAAGCCCGATGGCGATCCTTGTCCTCACGACTATGGGAACAGATGTGTTGCCTCCGTAGATGTGGGCGATCTGTCCTATCTGGTTCAGCAGCTGGTCGGCGGCGACAAGGCCGAAACTTGAGAACATCAATTCTACAACCGGATGCATTCCGTTCATCGCTGCACCACAGGCAAGACCACAGAATCCAGCCTCGGTTATCGGAGTGTTCCTAACACGGTCGGGATAAATTTTCGGCAGTCCCTTTGTCGCTCCGTAAGCACCGCCTCCAAGATTTGCAACCTCTTCTCCCAGGACAAATGCGAACGGCTCCTTCTCCAGCCATCTTCCTGTCACCTCGGCTATTGCATCGGAATATTTTATTTCACGGCTGCATTCCATATGCTCCTGTTCCTTGAAAGGGCCGATACCGGTAAAATTGTCATCGCGCAATCCATATGTGGTGCTTTCAGCGCGGGGCCATAATTCCTCTCTCACCTCAATGGTTCCTGAACTCCTTGAAACACATTCCTCAACCGCCGCTTCAACTGCGAGTTTCGCATTTTTCCTGAGAATTTCAAGTTCCTCGTCGGACAGAATTCCCATTTTCTTCATTCGAATCCCGGAGTTTTCAATTGGATCCCTCAGTCGCCACTTATCCTCCTCTTCCTTCTCCCTGTAACCGAAAGCGCTGCCCGGGACTTTGCCGGCGTGATGGTAATACCGATAGGTGTCAAGTTCAAGGAAACATGGAAGAAGCTCTCCGTCATTCCTGAGAATATGTTCTACTGCCATTTTGACAGAGACAGGATCCATGCCGTCAGCCCTGAATCCGGGCATATTGTATGCGGATGCAACCTCGCAGAGGTTTGGAGAGGAGCACGCACTCAGTCTTTTTGTGCCGACCGCATATTGGTTGTTTTCAATTACATATATTATCCTGGCATTCCAAATGGATGCCAGATTGCAGGATTCGTGGATGGTTCCCTGATAAAGGGCTCCGTCCCCGAAAAAACAGAGTGTTCTGCAGCCGTTCTTCTTAAAGCTGTCAGCCCAAGCCGCTCCTGTCGCGATTGGAACACCGCCTCCAACTATTGCGTTAGTTCCGGACAATCCGATTTTGTCGCTGAATAGATGCATTGAACCGCCTCTTCCTCCGCAGCATCCGCCAGCCAGACCCATTATTTCCTTAAGGAGCATCTTGACATGTCCGCGCATTTCGCAGGTTATGCCTTGCTTGAGGGGATTGTAATTTTTACCGGCGTGAAAACAAAGAGCCTTCGCAAGGTATTGGTGATGGGCCCGGTGCGTGCCGAAAAACTTGTCAACGGGAGTGACTGCCATGGCACAGCCGACCGCCACAGCCTCCTGTCCCACACTTGTGTGGACAGGGCCGTTGATAAGTCCGTTGTCCTTTAGATCGAGGAGCCTCTGTTCAAAACACCTTATCAGCAGCATCTGCTGCAGCATCCACAGCAGATCGTTCCTGTCGGTGGAATCCCACTCCTCTTTACCGATTTCAAAATTTAACAACGGCTTTGATTTTCCTATTTCCGAAAGCTTCATTCAAATCCCCCTCAGGTAAACCGCCTTCCTGTCGACAAAAAAATCAAGTCCGGTCCGGGAATTCTCCGGCTGTCCGAATCCTGATTCCTTCCACCCTCCAAACGGCATTTCCGGAGTTTTGAATCCGGTATGTATGTTTACATGCGCCATTCCGGCATCCATTAAATCAATATATTTCTGTGCCGACTTGATGTTCCCCGTAAAGATCGCTGATGAGAGGCCGTAGACCGACTTATTGGCAAGATCAATTGCTTCATCAAGACAGGTGAACTTTGTTATGCCAAGTACAGGTCCGAAGATTTCCTCCCTGAATATTTCCATTGACTGAGTCACATCATCAAACACGGTCGGCCTTATGAAATAACCGCCTATATCCGGTTTCAATACGCCTCCACATAGCAGTTTGGCGCCATCTTTTTCAGCTTTTGCAATGGCTGTGGAAATGTTTTCGAACTGATCCGGTCCGGCGACAGGCCCCATGTCGGTGCTCCTGTCAAGAGGATCTCCGACCTTCATTCCATTTGCAACCTGGACAAGCTTTTCTATGAATTTTCCGGAGATGTCCCGATGGAGAAGTATCCTGCTTGTGGAAGTACACCACTGTCCGGAACATCCGAACCCGGCAGCGACGGCGGCTTGGACTGCCTCATCCAGATTGGCGTCATCCATGACAATAAGCGCATTTTTACCTCCGAGTTCAAGCTGGGTGCGCGTCAGGTTTTCAGCGGCAAGAGCCTGGATCTTCCTGCCCACAGAAGTGGAACCGGTGAAAGATACGGCCCTGATCCGCCTGTCCTTGATTATCGCATTTCCAACACTCGACCCCATGCCGGTGATGCAGTTGAATACTCCCGGAGGAAAGCCGGCGGATTCAAAGAGGCGAGCCATGATTGTGGCCGACCAGGGCGTAAACGAAGCCGGTTTGAAGACGACGGTGTTGCCGGTAAGCAGCGCCGGCAGCGTCTTGCGGCACATTACATTGACAGGATAGTTCCAGGGGCTGATGATCCCGACGACTCCCAGCGGATGATACTGCTCCCACGCTACGCCAAATTTATTGCTGATTGCAACATGGCCGGAAAATGTTGAAATCTGCCTGTGGTGATATTCCCCCTCCAGCAGCGCCGAATCAATTTCCGAATGCGATTCCCTGATCGTCTTGCCATTCTCCCTTGTAACGGCGGCAGCAAGTTCATCCCTTGAATCTGCAAGAAGTTTAAGGAATTCGCCGACAAGCTTCTGCCGCGTTTCGACAGGAGTGTTCCTCCACATAGGAAAAACTTCTGATGCCTTGTCAATCGCCTGCCGCATTTCCTCGGAAGTGGAAGACTGGGCGCAATTCAGGATTTCGCCTCTTTTCGACGGGTTCTCATTTTCAAAAGTTTTCCCACTTGTTGATTCAGTCCATTTCCCGGCAATGTAGTTCTTAAGTGTTTCCACCATGTTGATGACATCTCCTCTTCAGACAAATCAGCATTATTGAATTTCAGATTTGAGATCCCTTCCCAGCTTAGGATGGGAAAGGCTTCATTGATTTTCAGAAGTCTGCCTTAGTTCGCAGACTTCCCCGTCCGGACCATAGATGTAGACAATCCATACGCCAGGCCTGAACTCGACTGGTTTCCCAATCGCTTTCACCCCCTTTTTTTCTAGCGCCGCAAAATCCGCGCGGACATCCGAGGATTTCAATCCGATATGTGTACAGCCGATGTCGGCCTGGGTACGCAAAATGGGAATTTTCCTCCCGCGAGGATGAAGATATTCGAAAAGCTCAATCATATTGCCGCCCTTGACAAGATGTGCGATTTTTGCGGAACAACCAGGAATTCCTACAACCTCGCCAAGTACGTTATCAGGCGTGCATTCAAGTGTGCGTAAAAGTTCAAATCCAAGCATATCCCTGTAAAAAACTATGGATTTCTCCAGGCAGCTTACACTCACGGCCGCATGATCGAGTCCAGTTATCATAAATCACAGCTCCTTTTCAAATGGCTCTAAAACCTCTCGGAGGTATCGGCGACAAAAACATCGTCTTCATGTCCGAACAGTTCTATATTATTGTATACAATATATATTTCAAGCAAACAACATATAAATTTTAAATTTATATTTGTATGCATCTGTACGCATAATATATTGTATACAATATTACACGAAATATCTTGACAGGAGAACACGATGTCAATAATTTCTTCGACTGAAAATGAAAGTCGCGAATATCACCGGAACAGGAAGCCGGGATGCCTGTCTTCGACGGAAAAGTACAGAACACCGTTCCAATGCTGCACCAGGCTCTCGCCTGGGTGCAAAGGACGAAGAGGGAATCACAAAATACTAAACAATCCCTAGGAGTGGAAAAGAAATGAAACCCAAAAGAGAATATGAGATAATCGACTGCCATATTCATCCGTTCATATCAAGAAAAAACAATTTCGAGTATTTCTCTTCATCGTCCGATGCGGATAGACTTGTGGAGCTGCTGAAAAAAGCAGGAATAGACAGGGCTTGCGGTTCTGTGATTGAAAGGTTGGAGAAACCAAAATTCAAAGACATTCGCAGGCTCAATAATGAATGCTACAGGTTTCGCGACAGATATCCTGATTTCTTCATTCCAGGAATTCACGTGCATCCCGATTATCCCGATGAATCATGCGCTGAAATTGAAAGGGCTCATGACAACGGGGTGAAATGGATAGGTGAACTTGTCGGATACATGATGGGTTATTCCACCTACATTTCGAAAAACTATTTTGACATCTTCAAGTTCGCCAACGGACTCAAAATGCCTGTCAACATACATTTATTCAAAAATGATGAGGCTGTGGAAATATGCAAGGCATTTCCTGACTTGACCCTTGTCATTGCACATCCAGGCGCCGGGAAAATTGACATAAAGGAACGTGTCGAGCTGATTTCGAAATTCAAAAACCTATATCTGGATATTTCGGGAAGCGGTCCGAACAAGTGGGGGATGCTGCGTTACGCGATAGATGTGGCGGGGAAAAATAAAATACTGTTCGGCACGGACTTTCCAATATGCAATCCGGCCATGTATGTAAGCGGTGTTGATTTTGAACTTCTCAGCGAAAAAGAAAAGGAATCTGTTTTTTCAGGCAATTTCAAACGCCTGACAGGCATGGAGGAGCTTTTGCTTTCCGTCACTGCGGGGGAACCCTTGAAACTAATTGCAATTAAGAATAGGTTATGGGCTGATCAATAATTGATTATTTAAGGCAAACATGTACGCAAAGCTTTTTGACCGAATAATTGAAGGACGATATCCGTCTCATACCAGGCTCAAGGAGGAAGAGCTTGCCAAGGAATTCAAGATCAGCCGAACTCCGGTAAGGGCCGTGCTCAGGCAACTTGAAAAAGACGGACTGGTAAAGATTGTTCCAAACTGCGGTGCCATAGTAGTCCCGTTTACCGCCGACGATGTCGAGGATATTTACGAGATCCGCAAATCACTGGAACTTCTTGCACTTCAAATATCAGCACCATTCCTCAGTCTGCAGAAACTGACTGAGATTCGCGCGAGAATAGTCGAGATTTCCAGGTCCTGCGACAACAGGCGGTCTGCGGAAATAGATGCCCAGCTTCATGGATATATAATACAGACCAGCGGCAGGCGCTACCTTATATCTGTGCTGGAACAGACACTTCGCCTTATCCAGAGATTTCGCGAAATCGGATTCAAGGACAAAGAGATGCGAAGAATAGCCGACAAGGAACATATCGCCCTCATTGACTCCATCTGCGCCCGAGACATAAAAGCAGCAAGTGATATTTTATCCACACACATACAGAACAGCAAGAACTGCATACTGGGACATCTGCTGAAAAAAACCAACCTGTAAATTTTCATCCAAAATTATTTTACTTCAGGATTTTGTAAGAGTTCAGTAAAATATGTCAATTTGCTTGTAGCATGTGAATTTATACGCCGTTATTGCAAGGACGCGCAATAAATTACGCTACTACGAACAGATTTTACTAAAACTTATAACCTAACACTTAAAACAAAGTGGTTAACGGCAAGCGGACGACGCGTCAAAAGTTTGCCGCAGATTTTCTCGAAC
>CAZION010000199.1:0-11220 GCA_964540865.1 uncultured Victivallis sp. | reverse complement strand
CAGCCCCACATTCAAAAACTAAGATTCACATCTTGTTTTTCGAACCATAAGGTAGTTTTCCTATGGCAGTTTGCAAGAGATGATTAATGGGAACCTATAAAATGTTTGCCAGGAGTGAAATTTCACTTCAGTAATTCTTGTATACTGAGAGATGTTCATACATGACCCGTCTGAATTCATCGACGCTGCCGTTTCTGAGGATTTTGCAGATGGCCCTGTGATCTGGAGGCATCGAGACCTTTGGCGGTTTCGGGGACTCTTCGATGTTTTTGAAGAATGACCTTAATATTCCCTGCAGATGTTTCAAGACATTGTTCCCGGATATTTCATACAGCTTTGAATGGAAGGCTATTTCAATCTCTTCAACTTTCCGGCGGTTTGTCCTCCTGGAGCTCTCCTTTGATATTATCATTTCCAGTTCCCGCATGTCGTCATCGGTTTTGCGGTGGAATATGTAATCTGTCATGCCTAACTCCAGGATGATGCGCATTTCAAGTAGGTCCTTCCGGTATTCCTCGCTCACCAAGCCGGTGCTCAGCATTCGCTCCAGGCCTATGAAGCCGTCAGGCTGTGCCAGGGTCATCCCCCGTTTTTTTCTAGTTTCAATAAGCCCCAGCATCCGCAATCGGCTCAGGGCTTCACGGAGAATATTCCTGCTGACATTCAGGGTCCTGGCCAGCTCCTCCTCTCCCGGGAGTGTATCCCCCTTGCTCATCTTGTTATTGCTAATATATTCGTAAATCTTCTTTTCCACGGCATCCGCAAGCGTGGTCGAGGAAACAGGATTCAAACATTTCATAGGCACTCCATCTGTTATTATGTAGTACATATAATCCTGGATTCCGGTTTTTAAAGCGATGAAAGACTGTTTTTACTGTCGCGCTGTGAGGCTTTTCAGATAAGCTGACGGGGAGGCGCCAGTCGCTTTCTTGAAAACTTTTGACAGATGGAACTCATCGCAGAAACCAGTTTGCGTGGCTATGATTTTGATTGATTCCCCTTTGGCAAGCAGGCTTTTCACTGAGTTGATTCTGAAGGTCGTCAGGGTTTTCATTGGGCTTTCCCCTGTCAGTTCCCTGTATTTGTGCGATATGGTGGATCCGCTCGCATTCAGGTGTTCGGCCAAGTCCGGAATGCTGACGTTCTGGTCAACATGTTCCTGCAGATACTTCCGGACTTCCTCTACAAAAGTCATTTCGCGGCTGCGGACATTTTCATCATCGGGACCGGCTATGGATTTCTCACTTCCATCCCCGCTCTCTGTCGCAGAATGAATCAAGTCCATGATCCCATAGAATTTAGACATTACACGCCAATATGATTTTTCACCTCCGTGTGCGGCTTCCGAAGCAGCTTCCAGAAATAATCCACCCGCTCTTCCCGTTTTATCAATGAAACGACCAAACCCATCGCCATTATTTACATGCTTGTCCAGCTCCAGCTCTTCCCCCCCGTAGAATGCAATATAAGCGCTCAGGATTGGCGGATGTACGGATGAACCATCTTCCCAGTAGTGAGTTTTTGGAGAGTAGAGGTGCATGCTTCCCGACGGTCTTTCGAACCAGGCGTTCTTTCTTCTGCCGATCCTGCACGCCCCGCAGTTGACGAAGGCGTAATCCAGTACCCAGAATGGATGGACAATTGTTTTTATTTCCGATCGGTGATTGATTACGCTGTATCGTGCGGAAAGTAAATAAATCCCGGAGTTTTTCAGAAGTTTATCCTGTCCGAAGAAATATCCCTGAGATGTCTTTTGCAGAATGGAATTCAACACAACCCCCTTGTTCTGCATTATTATACATGCTTTATGCAATTATATCAATTCCATTCTTCTTCATCCGGTTGTATCGTCTAAGCAGTTAAATCTTTTATGGAATTGTATTTTGACCACGGCGGCACAAGGGTGTTTTTGTTATGAAAAGAGAAACACATGCTAATTTTTGATGAAATAAACATGATTATCTCTGTGCCTTTGTGTCTCCGTGGTTAATTAAAAAAGGAGCATCGCATGAAAATCGCAGTTTTGTTTGCAGAAGAAAAGGTTAAAGGAAAAATCAATGTCGTCAACGGCACATTGGGAAAGCTCTCCCTGAACGGGAAAGGCAAAGCCACCGAAAATGAATTCCAGATTTCATCCGGCGGCAGATTGGAAATAAACCTCGACGAATTCTCTGTGAAAAGAGGCGCCTCTCCGACAATGATAAATGTTTTGACGGAGAAAAATCCGTTCTCTTTCTTCCTGCGCGATATCTCATCGGAATGCCCTGTCTACATTCCGGAGTACGGCGTGGCAGTCATAGACGCGGCGGATAAGCGGAGTTACGCGGATGTCGCAGGTGAAATCGCGTCCAGGAAACTGGAGTCCGATTTCGACCGCTATGAAGCTGAGCCCGAGGAAAGCTACGAGAAAGCCGCCGCCGCCAACCTTGACCAATGCTGCCCGACCTGGCTTGGCCTGGGACGTGATATGCGGATTTTTCGCGTCGGATATCACGAGGCGCCTGGATACTGGGGACTGGTTTCTCCAGTATATCATACCTACGGACAAAAAACGCCTGGAACGGGAGAGAAGGATCTGTGTGTGGACTTCTATATGGGGCCCGGTTCAGCCTGCCGCAGGAATATAAAACGCTGGCTTGAAGACGGATGCCTGCCCATCCTGCGATCTACGCAAAAAGAGGGTGATGTCGATTACAACGTTACCGCATTTGCGACGCTTGAACGCTCCGAATTGAAGAGGGAAAACGTCCGCGGTTCGCACTGGATGGCCTCTTTCGCCAAGACAGGCGGCAACATGCTCGCATCGCGTAAAAATCCGGAAATAGACCGTATGGAGGAAGCGGAAAGGGAGAAAATAAAAGCTCTCATCGAAAAGGAGACGAAAGGTTGTGATGAAGAGCTCGTCTGCGTTTTCAGGACAACGGCTCTCAATAACGGCAAAGCTCCAAATTACGCTTGGATAAAAAGTCCAGGCTCACATATGCGCGGCCCGACGAATGAGTTTTCAAGATTGACGGATGGCACGGTTTTTTGTGTCAACCGTGTGGATGGAGAACCCATGCCAGATGAAGAGATGTCAATCCTGCTGAATCCGGGGCAGTCGGTGGAGATTGACTTCATAATTCCGCACCAGCCCGTTTCCGAGGAAAGGGCAGGGGCGCTACTGGGTCTGGATTTTGAAAAGAGCCTGAATGACTGCCGGAAATATTGGAGGGAACAGCTTGATACATCTGCGAAGTTTGAAATCCCTGAGAAAGCGATCAACGAATCGCTGAAAGCGGGAATACTTCATTGCGATATTGCAACCTTAGGACTTCGGGACGAGGGGCCGGCGCTGGCGACCGTCGGCTGGTATTCGCCAATCGGTTCGGAAAGTGCGCCTATCATCCAATATTATGACAGTGTCGGCTGGCACAAGCTGGCCGAGCGGTCAATAGACTTTTTCCTGGAACGCCAGCGCCCGGACGGTTTCATCCAGAATTTCGCAGGATACCAGCTTGAGACCGGTCCTGTCCTGTGGACCATGGGCGAACACTTCCGCTATACCCGCGACATTGATTGGGCGCAGCGGGTCAAACCGAAAATGCTGAAGTCCTGCGAATACCTGCTCAACTGGAGGGAACGCAACAAGACAGAAGAATGCCGGAAGGGCGGATGCTACGGCCTGCTTGAGGGCAAAGTGGCCGACCCCGAGGACTTTTTCCATTCATTCATGCTGAACGCCATTTCATATATCGGTCTTGCCAGAGTTGCAGAAATCCTTTCTGTCATAGATCCGTCAGAGGGAAAGAAGCTGAGCGATGAAGTTGAACTATTCAAAGAGGACATAAGGAACGCCTATTACCGGTCCCTGGCGAAAGCGCCTGTGGTTCCAATCGGAGACGGTTCATGGGCCCCTATGCCGCCGCCTTGGACAGAATACAACGGCGGACTCTGTTTCTACGCTGATGGCGGCCGATGGTGGACACATGGGACGTTCAGCGGACGTGATACGCTGATAGGACCGATGTGGCTTGTGATCTGCGAAGTCCTTACTCCGGAGGAAAGCGGAGCGTGGATGATGCTGAAGACCAACCAACTGACCACTAAGGAAAACGCGGGGCTAAGCCAGCCTTATTACTGCCGGCATGACTTCACTCACCTCAAAAGAGGGGAAGTTAAGGAATATCTGAAGATCTATTACAATCAGCTTTCAGCGCTGCAGGACAGGCAGACTCATACTTTCTGGGAGCATTACTATCATGTCAGCCAGCATAAGACACATGAGGAAGCCTGGTTCATGATGCAGACCAGATGGATGCTCTATCTGGAGGAGGGAGATACCCTCTCGATGCTCAAGGCCATTCCGCGCCACTGGCTTGATGACGGGAAAAAGATCTCATTGGATGGAGTCAAATCCTATTTCGGCCCGATCCGGTTCAAAGCCGAATCAGATCTGAAGAAGAAACTTATAAAAGCTGAAATCAAACTGGAGTCCGGCAGACTGCCTGCGAAAGTCGCAATCCGACTGCCGCATCCTGAAGGATTGAAAGCTGTCGCATGTGAAGGCGGCTCCTATGATCCGGCAACGGAAACCGTGACTGTCTCCAATTTCAAGGGCAGGGCGGCGGTGACGCTGAAATTCTGAGTCCACCTTTGGAGAAGCACACCTTGATTTTTACATGTGCAAGGTTTATTTTTGGGCATGATAAAATCAAAACACACGCCGTTTTTGCCTGCGGGGAAAAGGTCTGAGCTACCTCTTGTCCTTCCCCCGATGCCCTCCTTGAGGCGCGTGGTTGGACTGGATTCGAATTGCGAGCTTGCAGATGCCCTTCTTGCGCATCTGCATCAGAATCCAGCACCAAAGCCGGGCAATAGCCAGCCGTGTGACAACTCAACGAGATGGTTTGAATACCCGCCGGAAACGCTTGCGGAAATTATCAAGTTGCTTCACAGAATGGAGAAATCCGGCAGATGGATTCGAAATCTGAAAGACTAGTCCGGACGCTATGTAAGAACAACCGGGTTATTTTACTGGGTGGAATTGCAATGCTTTCCCACGGCTTTGCGAGGTTTACAAGAGATGTGGATATCTGGCTGGACCCCGCTGGAGGTGTTGAATCCTGGACAAAGTCTCTTTCGTCCGCTGCCTCACGCTTCAGGAAACTGAAATTTGTAAGCGCCAGGACAAAAGAAAAAGTGAATGCGGGTGAAATTGAAAATCTGGTGGAAGTCGAAGAAATGATAAGGATAACTGGTCTGGACATGGACGTGGATGTGTTCTTCAGGCCAAACAATCTCAGAGCCGAGGATTTTGATTCTGTCTGGGAGCGGTCTTCTGAAAAAGAGAAGGGGTTGAGGGTTCCTGACGAGATCGACCTTGGATTGACAAAGCTGGGTACGGAAAGAATCCAAGACAGGCTGGACATTGAGTGGCTGGACGCCAAAATAATTCCAGTGCTGTCAAAAAAACTGGAGTCGTGCAACCTTGACGAGGCCGAGGATGTTTTCAACCGTATTACTTCGCTTCCCCTGCTTGCATCCGCCATGAAAAACCCGAATCCGGTTGTCCGCAGCCTTGCGGCAATGCTTCAGAAAAAAATCCTGAAATGAACATTCCGTTTGAAAATCCTAATTCCTGTCAACTTCCCGATTCGGGAAAACTGTTTTCTGGAGGAAATCCGAGATGAGCGTATCAATCGATTTGAAAGGCAGAAAAGCCGTTGTGTTCGGCATTGCGAATGACAAAAGCATCGCCTGGCATATTGCGAAAAGACTCAATGATGCGGGCTGCAGGATTGCAGCGGCGTACCAGGAGCGCGTCGAATCTTCATTCTTGCCACTTATGAAAGAGCTCAACAACCCCGCCTTTGCAAAGTGCGATGTTGTGAACGATGAATTGCTTGACACCTTTTTCAAGAAAGTGCGGGAGGAATTCGGGGAAGTTGATTTTCTTGTCCACAGCATTGCGTTCGCAAAAAAGGAGCATCTCCAGGGCAGGTACATGGATATTGACAGGCGGGGCTACCAGATCGCCCAAGAGGTGAGCGCCTATTCCCTTGCGGAACTCGCAAGGAGGACTGCTCCGATGATGAAAGACGGCGGTTCGATAATTGCAATGAGTTATCTTGGGGGTGAAAGGGCGGTTCCAGGTTACAATATCATGGGGGTTGCGAAAGCCGCACTTGAGTCAAGCGTGCGATATCTTGCGTGCGATCTCGGGGAAAGGCAGATAAGGGTGAATGCGATATCTGCAGGCCCGATAGCCACTCTGGCCGCATCCGGAATTGCGAATTTCGCGGATATCCTTCACAACTCTGCCGCTAAGGCCCCTTTGAAAAGGAACATAACAGCTGATGAAGTAGCCGACTGCGCCCTGTTCCTGTGCAGTGATTTGTCAAAGGCAATAACGGGCCAGGTGATTTATGTTGATGCGGGACACGTTATAACGGGTGGCTGATTTGCGCGATGCTTGGAACAGAAGGAATGAAAATTCCTTGTTTGATAATGAGTCTTCAAAAGGGAGAAATAAATATGAGGAAAGTTAAAATACTTTCACCGATGGAAGCTGCTGCCATGGTGGAAAGCGGTTCAACTGTCGCCACGGGAGGATTTGTCGGCTGCACTCATCCTGAAGCACTGACAGCTGCTCTGGAGGAACGTTTTTTGAAAGAAGGCGCGCCGCGCGACCTCACACTCGTATACGCTGCCGGGCAGGGCGATGGCAAAGGGAAAGGAGTCAACCATTTCGGGCATGAAGGGATGCTCAAGCGCGTGATTGGCGGTCATTGGAACCTGGCTCCGGCGGCAGGCAAACTGGTGCTTGAGAACAAGATAGAGGCGTACAACTTCCCGCAGGGCGTAATCAGCCATCTTTTCCGTGAAATAGCCGCAGGCAATCCGGGACGGATCACCCATATCGGCCTTGGCACGTTTGTAGATCCAAGGCAGGATGGCGGCAAGCTCAACTCGAAGACTGTAGAGGACCTTGTCGAACTTGTCACGCTGAACGGCAAGGAATGGCTGTTTTACAAGGCGTTCCCGATACATTTCGGCCTCTTGCGCGGAACCTCCAGCGACTCGTTCGGCAACATTTCCTTTGAAAACGAGGTGATAACGGCGGAAGCGCTGTCGGTCGCCCAGGCCGTCAAAAACTCCGGAGGAAAAGTGATAGTTCAAATCGAACGCTTTGTGGATGACTACTCCATACATCCGCAAAACATCAAAATCCCAGGTATTTACGTGGACGCTGTAGTCGTCGCTGATAAAAGCCTGCACATGCAGACATTCGCAGAGGCATTCAATCAGGACTATCTTCAGCAAGGTGATATCCATCAGCTGTGCCTTCCTCCGATGGAGAATGGACCCAGGCGGTATATATCAAGTCGCGCGTTTCTCGAAATCGCCCCGGACTCCATTGTCAATCTGGGTATAGGCCTACCGGAGGGTATCGCCCAGATAGCGCATGAAGAGGGAAAGCTTGACCAGATGACATTCACTGTCGAGGCTGGTCCGATTGGAGGCGTCCCGGCATCAGGCTTGAGCTTTGGGGCGTCAAGATTCCCGCAAGCTATCATTGACCAGCCATATATGTTTGACTTCTATGATGGCGGCGGCTTGGATGTAGCATTCCTGGGACTTGCTGAATGCGACAGGTTCGGAAATGTCAATGTGAGCAAGTTCAGTGGCAGGATCGCCGGTGTGGGTGGTTTCATGAACATCACCCAAACCGCAAAAAAAGTTATTTTCACAGGCACCTTCACCGCCGGTGGGTTGGAGGTTGATTTCCGGGACGGTAGGCTGTGTATTGATAAGGAAGGGAAATTCGACAAGTTTGTCAACAGTGTGGAGCATGTCACATTCAGTGGCGCCTATGCCAAACAGAAAGGGCAGCAGGTCATGTACATCACAGAAAGGGCTGTTTTTGAATTGACTGCTGCGGGGCTTAAGTTGGTTGAGATCGCACCTGGAGTCGATATTGAAAAGGATATTTTAAGTCATATGGCATTCAAACCCGAAATAAGCGGTAAACTGAAAAACATGCCGGAATCGGCGTTTAAAATAAAGTGAACAATATGAAAAGTTGTATTTTTCCCGATCCTTATGATTGCGAAGCAATCTTTGGACTGCGGCACCCCTGTGCCGCTTTGTAATTATATTATAGACTTAGAACAAGGAAGAAACATTTCTGAGCCCGCTTTTAAGAAAACAATTGAGAGTTTTAAGACAGACATGTTGAAAGTGTTTGATGAGTTCTAATTTCATAGGAAAAGAAATCCAAGGCGGTGCAGGGGCACCGCAGTCCAAAGTCAGGCCAAAGCGCCTGACAAAAAAAGTAGCGGTATCTGACCGCCTAGTTTAACAACATCAGGAGATAATCATGAGGAAAGTTTTTATTGCCGGAGCAGCCAGAACGCCAATCGGTAGCCTGAACGGATGCTTTGCCGGGCTGGGGGCGGTGGAGCTGGGTAAGGCATGTGTCAAGGAGAGTATTAAACGCGCAGGGATTGATGGGGCCGTGGTGGACGAAGTTATCATCGGGAATGTACTCCAGGCAGGTCTGGGACAAAATCCGGCAAGGCAGATCGCCATTGGCTGCGGTGTATTGAAGATATCCCCGTCCTTCACCGTCAACCAGGTTTGTGGTTCCGGCCTGAAGGCCATTGACTTGGCCAGGCAGGCGATTTTAACCGGCAACGCCAATGTCGCCATTGCCGGTGGAATCGAGAGCATGAGCGGGGCCCCGTACATCTTGCCGGCATTGCGGCAGGGGGCCAGACTGGGCGAATGCGCCGCACTGGATATCGTCATCAGCGATGGTCTGACAGATGTCTTCGGGAGATATCATATGGGAGTTACCGCAGAGAATGTCGCCGACAAATACGCCGTTTCCCGCGAGGCCCAGGACCGTTTCGCGGTTGAAAGCCAGCGGAAGTGCAGGATTGCCATGGAAAAAGGGTTTTTCAAAGATGAAATTGTCCTGGTCACTGTAAAGCAGAGGAAGGCGGAGATTGTGGTCGGGGTTGATGAGCATCCGCGTCCCGACAGTACTTTTGAAAGCTTGTCAAAACTGAAACCGGCCTTCAAGCCGGACGGCACGGTCACCGCAGGAAACTCATCGGGAATTAATGACGGAGCCGCTTCCGTCCTTCTCTTCTCCGAAGACAGGGCCCAGATATGCTCCACAGGAAAAGTCATTGTCAGGGATATTGCCTGTGTCGGTTGTGAACCGGAGTTGATGGGGATGGGGCCGGTTGCGGCAATCAACGCATTGCTGTCCAGGCAGAAAATGCAGATCAAGGATATTGATGTCTGGGAACTCAACGAGGCTTTCGCAGCGCAATCCGTAGCTGTCCTAAATGAACTGGGGATTGATGCGGGGATTGTGAATGTTAATGGAGGTGCGATCGCTCTGGGGCATCCTATCGGGGCCAGCGGGGCCCGTATTGTAGTAACGCTGATACATCAGATGAAAAGGCAGAATGCTGGTTTGGGAATCGCCTCGCTTTGTGTTGGCGGCGGAATGGGGCTGGCTATTCTTCTGGAGAATGTGTAGGGCGGGCTTTGACCGAAATTCAAAAACAGAACATTGAAAATCCAACTTTGAACATCCAACATCGAATAGGCGGATGAGAGACTAGGGAAGTTCGAAAGTTCGAGAATACGGCAGTTTTGATGTTTTGCTGGTAGTAGTGCAATTTATTGCACGTTTCTCATATATTGAATTTATTTCTGGTTTTTCTAATTTCTAATTTTTCTGTTTTCTGTTTTCTGTTTTTATATTTCTAATTTCTAATTTTTAATTTCTAACTTCACAGGCGGAATTATGAGTGCAGTCATTGGTATTGTCGGTTCGGGAGTCATGGGGGGCGGTATCGCCCAGATGTTTGCGGAAAATGGGTTCCAGACTCTGATTTGGGATACAAAAGAGGAGTATGCGGCAAAAGGTGTGGCGAATATAGAAAAGCGGCTCGACAAGAGCGCGGAAAAGGGTAAACTGTCCGCTGCCGATGCCGAGGCGATAAAGGGCAGGATTAAAATAGTCAAGGATCTTGAAGAACTGGCTCCGGCGGAACTTGTGGTTGAGGCTGTCATTGAGGACATCGAGACCAAGCGTACAATCTTTCAGCGTCTAGAGAAGGTCCTGCAGCCGCAAGCGATTCTGGGGACAAACACCAGTTCGTTGAGTGTAACGGACTTGGCTCGCAACCTTTCAAGACCTGAGCGTTTCATGGGGATTCATTTTTTCAATCCCCCGACAAAACTGGAATTGGTGGAACTGGTGGTGCTCCCCGGCTTGAATCCTGAAGCGCTGGAAAGAGCCAAAGTGATTTTATCCGCATGCGGAAAAACCTCGGTCACTGTGAAGGATTCTCCGGGGTTTATTGTCAACAGGTTGTTGCTGCCATTCATCAATGAAGCGGCCAAGCTGGTCGATGAGGGGGTTGCCTCACCTGAGGAGATTGACAAAGCCATGTGTCTTGGTGCGTTGCATCCAGCCGGCCCGTTGCAGGTGGCTGACCTGATCGGTCTGGACGTTTGCCGGCACATCCTCGAGACATTGACAAAGTCGCTGGGGGATCCAATGTATAAGCCGGCAAATTCTATTGTGGACTTGGTCGATGCAGGTAAGCTGGGACGGAAAAGCGGTCAGGGATTCCACAAGTATTAGAATAATCAAAAACGGAACGCTGGCATCCTTGCCGGCATCTTTAGAGCCACCAAGATGGTGGCGTTCCTTAAAAACGTTGCGGCCATTGGCCGCCTAATTAAACGTTAAGGAATTTCAAAGTTATCAAAAGATTCCGAGTGCCCGAGTTTTAAAGAAAAAGACACGCTAAAGCCGTGAACTCCAACTAATTTCAATTTCTAATTCGTAATTTCTAATTCGTAATTCGGCTGTTCGATATTCGATTGTTCAAACGTTGCGGTCATTGGCCGTCTAATTAAACAAAGGAGCAGTATCATGGAAATAAAAAATAAACGTTGCCTGATTACAGGGGCGGGCAGGGGGCTGGGAAAGCAAATGGCAATGGATCTGCTGCGGAGCGGCGCTTTTGTCCATGCGTGCGACATAAGCGCTACCGCTCTTGAGAACTTGAGGGAGACAGCAGGCGATCTGCCTGTCACATTCCATGCATGCGATATCGCTGACGAGGCGGCGGTGAAAGCGATGTTCGCAAAAATTTCAGAAAGCGGCGGACTGGATGTCCTGATCAACAATGCGGGAATCACCCG
>CAZION010000198.1:0-11234 GCA_964540865.1 uncultured Victivallis sp. | reverse complement strand
CCACAGGCAAGGATCCTCTCATCCTCACGCCTCTCAAGGAACTGCTGCCTCTTGCAATGAAAGATGCGCGCACCCAGATGATCATCCTGTATGTCGAACCCGGCGGGGCATATGAAGAGGAGGCCATGGCATATCTCAAGTCCCTGAAAAAAGTGAAACCGGTGCTGGTATATGTCTCCGGACGGTTCGCAGAGGGACGCAATATCAGTCTGGGGCATGCAGGGGCCGTAGTTGAAGGCCATGGCACGTCAGCCTCCGCAAAGATGAAAATGTTCGACGACTATTTCGGAGTTCCGGTCTTTGACCCCGATCAGACTAAAAAATTCATATCTCTGCTTTCCGTGAAAAAGAAAGGCATCCGTGTAAACGCGCTCCATGATCTTGTTCCCGCGACAATGGCAATAACTGAAGCATGCGGCATAAAGACAGACTTCTCGCCCACCCATCAGATAGAACTTAGGCCGTGGTTCATAAATTTTGGCGCCTTTGAGCGTAAGCTTCCACGTTCTCTGATCCTCCACCCTGGAATTATCCCGGAGCCTTACGGTACTTTGGTTGAGAGATATGTGAAGTCCGGGTTCGGCAGAATCCCCACACGCCAGGCGATGCGGAATGCGTCGCACGCCTCTTCGAACGACGGAGTGACGCCCCGCATATACGGTTACTCGGTGATGAATCTCATGCGAAAAGGATCATTTGCCGAATCAGTGCTGCTGTACTGGCTTGGCAACCCGCTCAAACATGACTTCGAGGCAAGCCTTTTTGAAATGGGACTGATAGCTTCGCTCACAAACGGCCCCGGAACCATTTCCGGACAGGCTCCGAAACTTTCAGCTTCAGCCGGCAACACACCGAATACTGCGATGATCGCGACACTTGCCGCAATAGGGAATGTCCACGGCGGCAACGGCCAGGAGGCGGCAAAAATGCTAATCGATGTCTTCGGGAAAAGCGGACTCGTCGATCCGTACAGCAAATCAAAGGTGCCGGATCTTGATGCGATTGTCACCGAGTTCGTAAAGAAGTTCAAGGAAAAGAAGGCCGTGGCAAAGGAAGCCGGCATTGATTACGACAAGGTTCCTTGTCTTGGGCATCCCGTGTTCAATAAGGACGCAGTCAACTACGATCCGCGTGAACGGGTGATCTTCGATTACATGGATGAGAATAAAATCTATAATGTGTTTCTTGATTTCTACCACCGCCTGACTCGGGGAATGACCGATGGGGGGGTGACAAACAAGGTGCATGCCGTCAATGTCGATGCCGCCCTTGCCTGTATCCTCATGGGCATCGCATGGCCTCTATTGGTAGACAAGAAGATCACCATCGAACGGGCGGTACAACTGCCTTTCCTCGCCTTTGCACTTGGCCGCGTGGCAGGCGGCGCGGGCGAATATCTCGATCACCGCGAAAGCGGAACCGACATGGACATGCGCATCCCTGTGGGTGAATGCATGTACTTGGGCCGCATACAGGACTAGAAAATAGAATCATATCATCAAACTACAGGAGGAATATATATATTTATGGGCAAATCAATAACCAGGAAACTTTTGGAATCGCATATTGTTGAAGGAACATGGAAGCCCGGCTTGGAAATCGCAATAAGGATAGATCAGACCCTGACGCAGGATGCCACAGGAACCATGGCCTATCTTCAGTTTGAAGCCACAGGCCTACAGAAAATTGCAACGGAACTTTCGGTCAGTTACATCGACCACAACACGATCCAGATCGGATTCGAGAACGCCGACGATCATAAATATCTTCAAACTATAGCCGCCAAATATGGAATAGTTCTTTCTCGTGCCGGGAACGGCATATGCCACCAGGTTCACCTTGAGCGTTTCGGCAAGCCTGGAAAGACCCTCCTTGGCTCCGATTCACACACACCCACAGGCGGAGGAATAGGTATGATTTCAATTGGTGCAGGCGGGCTTGATGTCGCCCTTGCGATGGGAGGGGCGCCTTTCTATCTTGTATGCCCGAAAGTTGTGAAAATAAATCTGACAGGAAATCTGAGAGAATGGGTTTCCGCAAAGGATATAATTCTTGAAGTGCTCCGGATTTTCGGAACCAAGGGAAATGTCAACACAGTTTTTGAATACGGAGGCCCCGGCGTGAAGACACTTTCGGTGCCTGAGCGCGCAACAATAACAAACATGGGTGCCGAATGCGGTGTGACCACTTCCGTGTTCCCAAGCGACAAAAACACCCTGAGATTTCTCAAGGCGCAGGGCCGCGCCGGAGACTGGACGGAACTAAGCGCCGACAAAGATGCCGAATATGACAAGACAGTTGAAATTGATTTGTCGAAAATTGTCCCATTGGCGGCAACACCCCATTCGCCCGGCAATATAGTGACGGTTGAATCGCTTGAGGGAATGAAGATTGACCAAGTGTGCATAGGGTCGTGCACCAACTCGTCGTACAAGGATCTGGCCATGGTTGCACAAATCATGAAGGATAAAGTCGCTGCGGCAAACGTCAGCCTTGTAGTTGCGCCCGGATCCCGGCAGGTGATGCAGAACATCGACAGGTCGGGCTATCTCGGGGATCTTATTGCCTCCGGCGCGCGAATTGATCAGGCGGCATGCGGTTTCTGCATTGGGAACAGCCAGTCTCCATCAACAAAAGGCGTATCGCTTCGAACGTCCAACCGTAATTTCGAAGGCCGTTCAGGTACCAAGGACGCACAAGTCTATCTTGTCTCATGCGAGACTGCAGCCGCTTCGGCAATGCTGGGGAAAATAACGGATCCTCGTAGTCTAGGGCTGAAATGTCCAAGAATCGCAACTTCAGGGAAATTAATCATTGATGACAGAATGTTCATATTCCCGGAACCTCTCAAGGACGATGCGAATATCGAGATCTTGCGTGGCCCAAACATAGGCGCTCCTCCGGCTAACACTCCTTTCCCGGTCAATATCAAAGGCGTTGCGACAATTAAGTTGGGAGACAGGATCACGACCGACCATATAATCCCGGCAGGGGCAAGAATGAAATACCGTTCGAATGTCCCGAAATACTCGGAATTTGTGTTTGAGACGGTCGATGCTGGCTTTGCCGGACGTGCGAAACAGAATCGCGATGCCGGCATGCACAACATAATTGTCGGAGGCGCAAGTTATGGAGAGGGATCATCACGCGAACATGCCGCCATATGTCCGATGTTCCTAGGCGTCAAGATCGTCCTGGCGAAATCCTTCCAGAGGATCCATACAGACAACCTGATCAATTTCGGCATTCTTCCTCTGACTTTCAAGAACGAGAAGGATTATGATTCAATCAGCCAGGGGGACGAACTTGAGATCCCTAATTCGTCAAATTCGATTGCGGAGGGAAAACCGCTTGTTCTGAAAAACAAAGATAGGAATGCCGACATAGAAGTCGTATATAATTTGACGGAGCGTCAGAAGCAAATCATTCTTGCCGGTGGCTCTCTGTCTCTGCAAAAAGCAAAATGTAAAAATTAAAATACTAGGAGTAACAATGGAAAAGAAGATCAGTACAAAGAACGTAATCGTGGAGATGGATGGCGATGAAATGACACGTGTCATGTGGGCAATGATAAAGGAGAAGCTCCTCGCCCCCAACATAGATGTCAAGACCGAGTATTATGATCTCGGCCTGAAGAAGCGTGATGAGACTGAAGATAAAATCACGCTCGCCGCCGCTGAAGCAATTAAGAGGCATGGCGTAGGCGTGAAATGTGCGACAATCACTCCTGACAAGAACCGCGTCAAGGAATATAACCTCAAACAGGAATGGAAATCTCCCAACGGGACCATAAGGGCACAGCTTGACGGGACAGTTTTCCGCAAGCCCATACTGGTGAAAAACATCAAACCCGGAGTGCGTTCATGGACGAAACCCATCATCGTAGGCAGGCATGCCTACGGCGATGTATATAAGAACACCGAGTTCAAGGTGCCTGGTCCGGGCAGGGCCGAACTCGTCTATACTGACAGTTCAGGCAAGGAGCTGTTCCGCGGAACCATCCATGATTTCAAGAAGGGTGGCGGAGTCATACAGGGCACGCACAACACCGACAGTTCAATCAGGAGCTTTGCCAAGGCCTGCATGGAATATTCCCTCGATCAGAAAGTTGACCTCTGGTTCGGGGCAAAAGACACGATTTCAAAGACGTACGACGGGACTTTCCGCGATATTTTTACGGACGTCTTTGATAAGGAGTACAAGGATAATTTCGCAAAGGCAGGCATACAGTTCAATTTCACGCTCATAGATGACACTGTGGCCCGGATAATGAAATCCGAGGGCGGCATGCTCTGGGCCTGCAAGAATTATGACGGCGATGTGATGTCCGACATGGTGGCGTCGGCCTTCGGCTCCCTTGCAATGATGACCTCCGTCCTGGTATCTCCGAACGGCTGGATCGAGTATGAGGCGGCCCATGGCACTGTCCAGAGGCACTATTACAAGCATCTCAAGGGAGAGGAGACTTCCTCGAACTGTATGGCCACCCTTTTCGCTTGGACTGGCGCAATCCGCAAGCGTGGCGAATTGGACGGGACACCAGATGTCGTTACTTTTGCCGACAGCTTGGAAAAGGCGGCACTTGACACCGTGGAAAACGGAATCATGACCGGCGATCTTGCAAAACTTGCCGAACCGCAGGCAAAGAAAGTATGCAATACTGGAGTTTTCATTGATGAAATCGCAAACAGGCTGGCTACCATCTGGAAGTGAAAATGGAGTTTCCTACTTGAAGAATAGAGATGATTTTTTCAAGACTGCTCTACAATACCGATGATCCGTCCGCAAGTTTCGGGGCGATTTATTTTGGTTGAAAGTATTTTTATGAAAAATAACTA
Organism: uncultured Victivallis sp.; assembly: GCA_964540865.1. Classification (GTDB taxonomy): domain Bacteria; phylum Verrucomicrobiota; class Lentisphaeria; order Victivallales; family GWF2-50-93; genus GWF2-50-93. The sequence goes on along the minus strand of CAZION010000198.1, from coordinate 6,396 downwards.
GAGACAGATTTAAAGACACTAAGTTGCAATCAAAGAGCACGGCAAAGGAGCGCCGTGGCTACAACAAATCTGGGCTGTAGCCGCGTCACTCCGCTGACGCGTCCCGTTCCCGATGAGTGCGACTCGGTGCAAAGAGAACTTAAAAAAAGGAACAAAGACATGACGAAGGAACAAACAATTGACAAACTGCTGGGGACGTTGACGCTTGAAGAGAAGGTAGCGCAACTGATGGTGCTGGGATTTACCGGGACATTCGTGGAACCGGAATTGACAGAATTTATCGGTAAATACGGTTTGGGCGGACTTCGCACATCCCCGATACTGGCGCGCAAGTTTAAGCGTTACCTTCCGGAAGGTTCGCCTGGAATCAAGAATGTTGAACGTCCGCCATCATTGCGCGAGAAACAGTTCGACATGTCAATCAATCCCTGGTACGTGACGCCGCAGGAATATGCAACCACACTGAATGATCTGCGTACACGGGCATTCACACATCGCGGCCTGGGCCTGCCGATGCATGTGGTCGTCGATTACGAGAGCGGTGGAGGCAGCAATTATCTGCCCAAGGGAATGATCGCCACTCCATCGGCAATGGCGTTCGGGCATCATGGTGATTTGGATCTGATCCGTGAGACCTTTTTTGTGGTCAATCGCCAGCTTAAGGCAATAGGTTTCGACATTAACCAGTGCCCGGTTGTGGACGTCAACACCAATCCCAACAACCCTGAATGCTACACCCGTTCCTTCAGCGAGAAGACCGATGTCTGCACAAACTGCGCCCGTGCCATGCTGGAGTCAATGAGGCGTGCCAACATGATCGGCTGCCTGAAACATTATCCCGGACGCGGCCCCTCCGGCGAGGACGCCCATTTCGGTATTTCCTCAATTAATCTCAAACGCGAAGACATGTACCGTTACCATTTGGAACCCTACCGCGTCCTGGCTAAAGAAAACATGATTCCCGCAGTAATGCCTGCGCATTCCGTATACCCTACGCTTGATCCTTCCGAGGAAATCGCCACTGTGTCCAAGCGGATGATCCAGGGTATTCTCCGTGACGAATTCGGTTTCGACGGAGTCATCACCACTGACTCCATGACCATGGGTGGCCTGATGGCCAAGTACAGTGTTGGGGAGGCCTGTGTGCTGGCATTGGAGGCCGGTGTGGACCTGCTGTTGCTCAAAGATGAAAACGTATTGCGCTATGAGCTGCTGGAATCCGTGGTCAAAGCGGTCGAGTCCGGACGGCTCAGCGAGGAACGGATCCACCAGTCCCTGCGCCGCGTCTGGTCGCTGAAATACGATTACGGCCTGTTCGCCAACGGTGGCGTGGTCGATATCAACGCCATTGAGGGCGAGCTGATGAATCCAGAATATCACAGGATCGGATTGAAGGCCGCCCGGGAGACACTCAAGCTCCGCCGCGACAACGAAAAGCTTTTGCCATTGAGGAAAGAGGAGAAAATCCTGGTTGTCGACACAGTGCTCTTTGTGCAGAAAATGCAGAACGACAGCTGGAACCACCCCGGCATGCTATGGGAGTTCATGCTCAAACAGTCTCCCAATGTCGCCTACGTGGATTACACCTCCGACACCATGGAAGACTGTCACAGGCGGATCGAGACGATTATCGGGCAGATCGACAAGATAGTCGTCACCGCCGACTTCACCCGCGGTGAGAAATGCTCCGGCAAAGATTTCGTCCGCAGCCTCAAGAGATACGGCAAGCCGACCATCATGGTCTCCACCAATCCATATGAGGAGTTGCTGATACCTGATGATATTGGCACCGTGATCGTATCCTACGGCCTAATGCGGGAGAGTTCCATCGCCATAAGCGAATACCTTTACCGGAGGAAATAAAAAAAATGGAGATAAACATGAATTTTCTAGACAAGGCGAAACGGACCGCCGACTGGATTGTAAAAAATCAATATGTAAGTCATCCCGATTGGGATGCGAAACCATACGAAGACTTTGACATGAACGAGGACATGAACTGGACGGTCTCGCGGCAAAACCCGGAAACCGGCGGTTTCGGAACCATGGAATTATCAGTCTCCAGCTGCGTGGCCGCACTGAACTGCCTGAATCTCCACCTTATCACCGGCGACAGCAAGTTCCTGTCTTGCGGATACAAAGCCATGGCGAACCTTGATAAATACGTGGTGGATCGCCCGGACGACCGCAGAGTCCATGGCGGTTTGCTGGGGATGAACGTATGCGAAGTTTCCGAAAACAATGATACGCTCTTCCTACGGGTCAGCATGTACTCACTTTACGCCTTCACACTTTACCACCTATACGAGCAGCACGGCAAAACAGGAAGCTTTGCGGATATTTCTCAAAAACTCGTCAACAATCCGATGTTTCTCGGCCTGAAGCTCAGGGCACTTTTAAAAATAACGTGATCGTACAGGGAATTGTATTTTAGGAACGCCGGCATCCTTGCCGGCATCTTAAGAGCCACCAAGTCTCAAGATCCCGGCCACAAAGTGCGTCGGGGATGGTCGCGTTCCATAAGAGTTCCGGCGCAGCCGGGTAAGTCCACGTATAGGAATTTCAAAGTGATCAGTAACCAGTTACCGTTAATCAGTAAAATCTCTTAACTGATAACTGAACACTGATGACTGTCAAGACATGATGACTGATGACTGGGTGGCCGCCTAAATAATTCATCTTCTATTGTACATGTTGAGGTAGTTTGCAGGGGATACGCCAATCTTCCTTTTGAACATGCGGGAGAAACTGCTCATGTCGGCAAATCCTGACAAAGAGGAGAGTTCTTTTATGGGCACTTCATCCTCCTGGAGTATTTTTGCGGCATGCTCCATCCTGCACCGGAGAAGATAATCATATGGAGCCATGCCGTTGTACTCCCTGAAGAGTTTCCGGAAATGCTCATAGGAAAGACTGTTTTTCCGCGCAGTTGCCTTGAAATCATATCCCTTCATCGGAGAGAATTTCATCTCATCGGCCAGATCCGTGATAAAATCATATCTATATTTTCTGTCAGTGAAATAACTCATGTTCTCAGAAGATGTGACAACAGATTTCCAAAATGCGGAATTCACTTTGATTTACCCTCCTATAATTAGACTTGACTTTTCATAATGGCATTATAATGGAATCCAGGAAGACTTGCAATAGAATCGACATGCACTATCTTGTAAAATATATGCACTATTTGAAAACCAGTCCGATGAAATATGTCATCGATCGCCGCTTGGAATATGCAAGACAGCTGATTAAAATCAGCAACATGCAATTGAAGGAGATATCTGAAAGGTGCGGGTACAACAGCGAATCATTTTTATCGCGTTCGTTCAAAAAGAAATTCGGAATCTCTCCAGCTTCATATAGGCGTTCCTGATGCCACAGCTTTTCAGATGAGTAATTTAATTGTCTTCCAGAAGAACTATATAACGCATGTTTTCACCAGATGTGCCAACAGATTCCCCAAATGTGCTATTAACTTTGTTTAATTTTATCCTATAATTACAGAAGCTTGAGTCTGGTGTGGGAGAGGAATACGGGCAGGGGCACGATTCTCCACAAGAAATGCATCAACAAAGGAGTAATATGCGAGCAAGATATTTGACGGTGGCGCTGTTGGCAATTGCGTTTTTGACGCTTTTTTCGAGCTTCTTAACCCAGGCCCAGAACCCAAAAGACGGCAAAAAGAGCAACGAGGCTAAAAAGGAGATTGATGCCGGATTGCTGCTCATTCCCGCGGAGGGCGTAATCGATTTGGGAAAAGGCACATGCGAAATCCGTTTCAGCCTGGATTATTCCTTTTCCGATTATCTGAGACCCGCCGCCTCGGGATGCGTGCCGTTCTCATTTCTCGGATTATATTCCTATGATGAAAGCAAATCCACACCGCCTGTCGCGAACTCAGACAAAGAAGACACCATTTTCAACATCCAAGTCAGACAAAAAAGAGGGCTGCATCAGATTCTGTTCTTCAGCAATTATTATTTCGTTCTCACCGGTACCCCTCCCGAGCGGCATATCGGCATTTCAATTTCCGGAGAGCAGAAGGGAGCATTCATATCGAAAGGGGAATGGCACACCCTCGCCGTAACCTGGCAGCTTCAGGACGGCAAATGGAACAGTACAATATTTCTTGATGGGAAAAAATGGCGCCACATGATTTACCCTGAAAAGGAAATTGGAATACGTCCGATAGGAAAAAACGATCTGATAGGGATTGGAAGCCTGGATTTTTCATCAGGCTCGATTCAGTCCATGCGGATTTCGAACCGGGTAAGATCGGACGAGGAGCTTTCCTTGAAAGACCCTCTTAAGCGCGACGACGCTACGACTTTCTTCATCGATGGTTCCATTGCGGCAAAATGCAAGCAGCTGGACAAGGAGGAGTTGGGCAAACTCGGCAAAATGCTTAAGAGAAAAGGCAAGGATGAAGTCGGAGTGTTCGTTGGCAACCACGTGATTGTCGACAGTCCCGAGGGAAAGGCGATTCAATTTTACAAGAAGCTTTCAAGGTAGTATCAGCAGCTGATATGCCAATTTCACTTTTGAACATGCGAGAAAACCTGCACGTTAAAAGTCGCTTTGTTATGAAAAACTGTTGACTTCGCATTTTATTAGATGTAAATATTCTTTGAACGAACATAGTTCAGTTAATATTTACCGTGGAACAATCTCATGACCATCTATATTTCAGGTTTAATCGCAATTGCTGTTTTTTCTGTGACCGGAGTTATCGCGGCAGAGAAAAAGAACATGGATATTTTCAGCGTAGTAGTTCTCGGACTCATTACGGCCTTGGGCGGAGGCACCATCCGCGATGTGATTTTGAATCACACGCCTGTTTTCTGGATTGCCGACACTAATTATTTCTGGGTAAGCTGTGTAGCGTCATTCATATTTTTCTTTTTTGCCAGAACCTCGTTTTTCTCATATAAAATCTTGCTTGTAGCTGACGCCATAGGCGTATCAATGTTTAATATTCAGGCGCTAGAAATGACTCTTCAATTGAATTGTCCGGGCGGAATCGCCATAGTCATGGGGATAATAACCGGCATCGCAGGCGGCATGCTGCGGGATATCCTTGCACAGGATAAACCGCTATTGCTGAAAAGAGAGTTATATGCCACCCCATTGCTGATTGGAGGGATAGTGTATTTGCTGTTGAAAAAGTTGGGCCTCCCCAATGATGTAGTATTTTGGAGCGGTATAATCTCTGCCCTTCTGATAAGGCTTGGAGCGATCAGGTACAACTTATATTTTCCGGAATTTCTCATTTATAGAAACTGCAAAAACGAAAAACGGACACAGGACTGAAAGTTACGCAGTTGCCGTTCATCTTCTCTTGTACATGTTGAGGTAGTTTGAAGGGGATACACCCATTTTCCTTTTGAAAATGCGGGAAAAGCTGCTTATGTCTTCGAACTTGAACAATTCGGCCAGTTCTTTTATGGACACTTCATCCTCCTGGAGTATTTTTGCGGCATGCTCCATCCTGCACTGTAGCAGATAATCATAAGGAGCCATGCCGTTGTACTCCCTGAAGAGTTTCCGGAAATGGTCATAGGAAAGGCTGTTTTTCCGCGCAGTTGCCTTGAAATCATATCCCTTCATCGGGGAGAATTTCATCTCATCGGCCATGTCCGCTATGAAATCGTATTTAATGTTTTCAGTTTCAGAATCCAATGTGGACGAATAAACAAACCCCATCAGGCGTTCCAGGCAGATTGCAAGCTCATAACGTCTGCTAAAAGGGGAATCCTTGTATATCTTGATCATTTCCTCAAATATCATTTCGAATTCAATTGGTCTGGTGATTACAGTCATTCCTCCGGGAATCCTTTCACTGAGGCATTTCAACATGCGCTCTGCTCTGGCGCCATAGAAATCAGCCCAGTAATGTTCCACCGGTTTGTCGTCAACCGGCAGGAACTGATAGTTTTTCCCAAGCAGCATCCAGAATACCACTGGCGCCTTCAGGACAATCCGTTTGCCGTTGTTGATGAAATAAGTGGAGCCTTCACTTATGTATTCTATCGAGTAGCTGCCAGTTTTTATCGGAGGTGATGCATAATTTGAAGCAGTCATCTTCGTCACATTCACAAACGATATGTCGTTGAAATAACTCATATTTTCCCGTAATCCCCCAGTCTCTTCACTTTGCGCATTCAGCGTCTTAATCTCGGCGTACCCTGCGGTAAAGGCATTTAATTCTAACCGCAAAGATCGCAAGGGTAATACGCGAAGTTCGCAGAGTTTCTAGAAGCTGCTGACTCCTATGAGCCATTACATTATCCCCAGATGTGTTAACAGATTCCCCAAATGTGCTATTCACTTTGTTTGATTGCTGTCACAGGCATCCCACAGGATGCCAAGGTTGATAGCTGTATAGACTGAAGGCTG